>CALHVB010000170.1 GCA_938039345.1 uncultured Sediminicola sp. | reverse complement strand
GATATTATTGGAACAGAATATGCTGCTATGCTTAAAAACATTTATGCCATTGCTGCTGGTATTGCACATGGATTAGGTTATGGCGATAATTTCCAAAGTGTCTTAATGAGTAATGCCATTAGAGAAATGAAACGTTTTATTAATCGGGTTCATGACATGAAACGCAATATTAACAACTCGGCTTATTTAGGAGATTTATTAGTTACTGGTTATTCTATATTTAGTAGAAATAGAATGTTTGGTAATATGATTGGGAAAGGCTACACGGTTAAAAGTGCTATGATGGAAATGAATATGGTTGCCGAAGGTTACTATGCTACTAAAAGCGCCCATTTATTAGATGATAAACACAAGAAAAAATCTAAAACACCTATCATAAATGCTGTTTACGCTATACTTTATGAAAATAAAAATCCAAAAAAGGTTTTTAAAAAATTAACCGATAAGTTAGATTAATTACTTTTTACAGAAATACATTGTACTACGCCTAATTATAAAATATATTCTTTTTCTACAAAATATTGCACTATAGCATCTTTCATTAAAACAGACTGTTCACCAGCTTTTAAAGGTGGTAATTGTTCTTTAATAGTATAATGTGGCCAGCCTTCCTCATCAAAAAAACTAAACTCATAATAACCATAAGGCTCTAAAAGTCTGCATATTGCAATATGCATTAAGTTTAACTTTTCGTCTTTTTTATATGTTCTATGGTATTGTCCTAATTCTTGTACCCCTACAAGGTATATAATAGCATCTAAATCCAAAGGATCTCCGTCTGCAAATTGCGCCGATAATTTTTCTACCAACATATTCCAACGCTCTTTTAATTGTATATCTCTTGCCATAAGAAACAAAGGTACAAATCAAAATTCTATATTTGTAAAAACACTATAACCATGAGCATTTTAGATATTATATTAGGAGTATTACTCTTATGGGGTTTTTACAAAGGAATTAAAAATGGACTTTTTGTAGAAATTGCATCACTAATAGCAATAATTGCTGCTATATATGGCGCAATACACTTTTCTTATATTGCTGGCGATTATCTTTCGAAAAATTTAGAGTGGACGGACCGCTATATTAACCTTACCGCATTTTTAATCACCTTTATTATTATAATCATAGTTGTTACTTTCGCAGGAAGGTTACTAACCAAAATAGCAAATTTTGCTATGTTAGGCTTATTAAACAAAATTGCTGGAGGTATTTTTGGTGCATTAAAAATTGCCGTAATTATAGGCGCATTGCTTGTTTTCTTTCACAAAGCCAATGGTTCTTTTAATTTCTTTAAAGAAGAGAGTTTAAATGAATCTATCTTATACCAACCCGTTAAAGAAATAGGAAACTTTGTTTTTAGTAAAGTATTAAAAGAAACAGAGTAACCATTTTAACTTTAAAAATTATCGTTTTATCTAACATTTTGTAACATACAGATTTTCAATACATTTTTATCGATCAATATCGTTTTTGCATAAAATTCACTTTTAATTTGTATGTATAATTACAAAAAAGATAACATTGAACAGCTTAAAAGATTCCCCTTACTACCACGAAGCATTTAATGAATTAGTTTACGATTTTGGAACTTTTTATTTATTTGATAGCTTTATTGTTGGCGAAGTTAACCCTGGCATGGTCCTTAAATGGGAAGATCATGGTAAAAAAATGGTAGATGATATTTTTGGATTATATGATAGCGATGGTGCAGATATAGTATACATTTCTAATCGGGTTAATGATTATTCAATGGTTCCTTCTGATTGGATTAAATTTTATAGATCCAATTATAAATTAAAAGGATACGCTATGGTTAATTATTCTAAAAACGGACATGTTATGTCATTATTAGAAAAATTATTTATTAGTAATAAATCTAGAAGGTTTAACAATTTAAACCAAGCTATTAGGTGGGCAAAAAGTAAGGCAGAACTTAAATATATTGCCTCATAATTACTACTAACATACAAATAACCAACAATATACGTAACATACAGACTATCAATGTATTTTATCGATTAATATAGTTTTTAAACAAAACATCCTTTTAATTTGTTTTTATAACACAAACCTAACTACATTGAACAGCTTAAAAGATTCCCCATATTACCACGAGGCATTTAATGAAATAGTTTACGATTTCGGAACTTTTTATTTATTTGACACCTGTATCGTTGCAGAAATTAACGAAGGAGTTGTCTTTACCTGGGACAACCATGCTAAAGGAGCAGTAAAAGACATTCTTGACCTATATGACAGTGATGGTAGAAACATAATTTATATATCAAACCGTATAAATAACTACTCAGTAATGCCTTCTGACTGGGTAAAATTCTTTAAAAACAATTTTAGAATGAAAGGATACGCTATGGTTAACTATACTAAAAGCGGTCATGTAAACTCATTATTAGAAAAATTGTTTGTTCCTATGTCTAAAAGATTTAGCTCTATTGACCAAGCAATTAGATGGGCTAAAAGCAAATCTGAATCTATAGTTTCGCAGTAATATTATGCGCGCATAACATTATAAAAGTGCTACAGGTAGAATTTTAATGTAGTTCATCGATTAATAAAATGTTTTAATAAGTAGCTCCGTTTTTAGTGCATAACCAATAACTATAAAATTGAAAAGCTTAAAAAATTCCCCCTATTACTGCGAAGCACTTCACGAATTAGAATATGATTTTGGAACTTTCTTCCTATTTGAAAACTTTATTGTTGGAGAAGTTAAATCTGGAATGACACTTAATTGGGAAGATCATAGTAAAAAAGTAACAAAAGACATACTTGATTTGTATGATAGTAATGGAGAAAATATTATATACATATCTAATCGCATAAACGATTATTCTATTGTACCATCCGATTGGATTAAATTCTATAGATCTAACTATAAATTAAAAGGATATGGCGTAATTAATCATACTAAAAATGGCCATGTAATTTATCTACTAGAGAAATTATTTATAAACTCATCATCAAAAAGATTTAATTCTCTTGAACAAGCAATTAACTGGGCAAAAAGCCTATCTAAAGTCCCACATATGGCTTACAACTCTTAAATATAATAGGCTCTTATTTTATAATAAATAGTATCCTATAGATTTTCAATGTGTTTTATCGATTAATAAGTGGTTTTCATAGTATTTTTCTTTACTTAGGTAATTAAGAACCTAGAAAACAAATCGAAAATTGAAAAGCTTAAAGCAAACTCCTTTTTATAGGCAAGCTATACATGAACTAGAATATGAGTTTGGAACCTTTTATTTATTTGATGGCTTTGTAATTGGAGAAATTAATGCTGAAATTACGTTTACTTGGGAAAATCACGGGAAAAAAGTAGCATATGACCTTTCTGAGTTATATGATAGTAATGGTAAAGACATTATTTATATTTCTAATAGAATTAATGATTACTCCATTATACCTACCGACTGGATGAAGTTTTTTAAATATGGAAAATTTAAACTAAAAGGATATATAGTAGTAAGTTACACTAGAATAGGTTATAACAACTCATTATTAGAAAAATTATTTTTTAACACCAAACTAGTTCGGTTTTCTTCTATAGAAGAAGCCATTAATTGGGCACAAACAGCAAAAAATTATACCAAAATTTCTAATTCCAAAGAGAATAGAATTTAAAAAACAAAAAGGCTACCAATTGGTAGCCTTTTGCTAAAATTTATAATGTTTGTTTAGTTGGTATATACTATTGCTTCTGGGTTATCTTTTTTTACAACACTTGCTATTTTGTTATCTACAAAAGCAACCTCTCTTAACTTTTCTCCTTCATTATATACCCACTTCCCGTTTTTAAGTCCATTAGTATAATTGCCTACTACCATTTTTACACCTTCTTCATTATACATTATCCATTCTCCATGTAATTTACCTTCTAAAAAATATCCAGTCTGAGATATTTTACCATTGTCATGAAAATAAGTGGCTTTTACAAGATCACCATCTTTTTCAAAATTTGGTTTAATCTCTTGTGCTGTTAATGCAAAGGAAAATATAAGTGCTAAAAATAAAACTGTTTTTTTCATAATATCTGGGATTAAATTTGTCTTTTAATTCTTTTCTACTCTGTAAATATATTAATTTTTTACAAAAAATATACATTTACTTAACGTTAAATTTACATTAAAATTGTATTTTACTGATTTATAGGCATTTAAATGTTAAATTAATGTTACGTAATTTAACATTGCCTTTAAAAATCTACTTAAACACCTATCTTAAATCTTAGCAATACTTCTTACATTTGCTCTTGTAAAATAAAAGATAATGTACAGAAGTCATTCTTGTGGTGAACTAAGAGCATCACACATACATAAAACAGTTAAACTTTCTGGTTGGGTACAAACAATTAGGGACAAAGGTTTTGTAATTTGGGTAGATTTAAGAGATCGTTATGGAATTACACAATTGGTCTTTGATGAAGAACGTACATCTAAAGAATTAATTGATAAAACAAAAAAGTTAGGACGCGAATTTGTAATTGAAGTTACAGGAGAAGTTATAGAACGTGCTTCTAAAAACCCTAACATACCTACTGGCGAAATAGAAATTTTAGTACAAGAACTTACTATTTTAAACGAATCTTTAACCCCTCCGTTTACTATAGAAGACGATACCGATGGCGGAGAAGATATTCGTATGAAATATCGTTATTTAGATATTCGTAGAAACCCTGTTAAAGAGAGCTTAATTTTTAGGCATAAGGTTGCTATGGAAGTTCGTAAATTTCTTTCAGATGAAGACTTTATAGAAATAGAAACACCATATTTAATTAAATCTACACCAGAAGGCGCAAGAGATTTTGTTGTTCCTAGTAGAATGAACGAAGGTCAGTTTTATGCCCTACCGCAATCGCCACAAACCTTTAAGCAATTGCTTATGGTAGGTGGTATGGACAAATACTTTCAGATTGTAAAATGTTTTAGAGACGAAGATTTAAGAGCAGATCGCCAACCAGAATTTACACAGATAGATTGTGAAATGGCATTTGTAGAGCAAGAAGATATTTTAAATATTTTTGAAGGACTTACACGCCATTTATTAAAAGAAATAAAAGGAGTAACCATTGGAGACTTCCCTAGAATAACTTTTGATGATGCCATGCGTAAATATGGAAACGACAAACCAGATATTAGATTTGGAATGGAGTTTGGCGAATTAAATGCAATAGCTCAACATAAAGAGTTTGGTATTTTTAATGATGCTGAATTAGTAGTGGGTATTGCTATTCCTGGCGGAGCAAGTTATACTAGAAAAGAAATAGATAAACTTATAGATTGGATACGCAGACCGCAAGTGGGTGCTAAAGGAATGGTTTATGCAAAGTATAATGAAGATGGTAGCTTTAAGTCTTCTGTAGATAAATTCTACGACCAAGAAGATTTAGCCAAATGGGCAGCGGCTACAAATGCTAAACCAGGAGACTTAATATGTGTACTTTCTGGAGATACCACAAAAACTAGAGCACAACTTAGTGCCTTACGCATGGAAATAGCTGAACGTTTAGGACTAAGAAAGCCAGACGAATTTGCGCCACTTTGGGTAATAGATTTTCCTTTACTAGAATTAGATGAAGAAACAGGCCATTACCATGCCATGCACCACCCTTTTACTTCTCCTAAACCAGGACAGTTAGAATTGTTAGATACTACTCCAGGAGATGTAAAAGCAAACGCTTATGACTTAGTTTTAAACGGAAACGAAATTGGCGGAGGTTCTATTCGTATACACGATAAAGAAACACAAGCTATTATGTTTAAACATCTAGGATTTACACCAGAAGAAGCAAAAGCTCAATTTGGTTTTCTTATGGATGCTTTCCAATACGGTGCACCACCACATGGCGGTTTAGCATTTGGATTAGATAGATTGGTGGCTATCTTAGGCGGGCAAGAAACCATTAGAGACTTTATAGCGTTCCCTAAAAACAATAGCGGAAGAGATGTTATGATAGATGCTCCTGCTTTTATAGATGATGAGCAATTAAACGAACTAAGCCTTAAATTAGATATAAAATCTTAAATTTAAATCCCGTGTAACAACGGGATTTTTTATACGTTTTAAGTATAACTATGAGCTTTAAAAGTATATTACGTAAATTTTTAATATGGAAATACAAACATATATCGGAACAACAGTTTGTATATATACTTAGTATACTCGTTGGTTTTTTAGCAGGAATAGGTACTGTGGTACTAAAAAACCTAACGCATACTATACGCTACCTTTTCGATTCGTATGTTTTTAAAGACTACCATAGTTCTTTCTATTTTATTTTACCCATTATAGGCTTAATATTAGTTTATATTATAAAACAAACCTGGTTAAAAAAGCATATTGGTCATGGTATTTCTACCACACTCCACGCTATTTCTAAACTAAACGGTATAATACCAAGGTATAATATTTATGCCGCATTAATAACAGCACCATTAACCGTTGGTTTTGGGGGTTCTGTAGGGTTACAAGGACCAGCCGTAAGTGTAGGTACCGCATTAGGTTCTAATGCAGCCCGTTTATTTCATATGAATACAAAAACTAGAATGTTACTTATTGGCTGTGCAACAGCTGGCGCTATGGCATCTATGTTTAAAGCCCCAATTGCTGCCATAGTTTTTGCTATAGAAATTTTTAGTTTAGATATTGCTTTTGCTTCTTTGGTACCACTTCTTATTGCATCAGTTTCTGCTGTAGTAACCTCTTACTTTTTTCTTGGTACAGATGTTTTACTTCGTTTTGAGCTTACCGATAAATTTGAAATTAACGACATTCTATTTTACGCACTCCTTGGTATCGTAACCGGATTTATGTCTGTATATTTTTCAAAAGTATTTTTTGGTATCACTAATTTTTTTAAAAAATTTGAGAGTAGAGCAAAAAGATTACTTATAGGTGGCTTAGCTATTGGAACAATGCTCTACATAATACCGCCACTATATGGTGAAGGTTACGGAATTATAAATAACCTCTTAAAAGGCGACCATTTAGCAGCAATAAGCAATACCCCTTTTAAACTAGATTTAGAAAATATATGGGTGGTTATAGGGCTTCTTTTCGGAATTACCATTTTTAAAGCTATTGCCATGACCACCACATTTGGTGCAGGTGGTGTTGGCGGTGTATTTATACCAACACTAGTAATGGGAAGCGCTTTAGGAAATGCTTTTGCTAAAATCATTAATAATTTAGGTCTAGATTTTCAGGTGTCCGAATCTAACTTTACACTTATAGGAATGACGGGGCTTATGGCGGGCGTATTACATGCTCCTTTAACCGCTATTTTTTTAATTGCAGAAATTACAGGTGGTTACGAGTTATTTGTTCCTTTAATGCTAGTAGCAGCTATTTCTTATGCTATTACCAAATATTATGTTTCGCACTCTATATACACTTTAAAATTAGCAAAGCGTGGCGAGCTAATTACATACGATAAGGATAAAAATGTATTAATGATGTTAGAGATTGATAAAGTTATTGAAACAAACTTTGTTATTCTTAATCCAGAAATGAAACTCGGAGAAATTCTAGAAAACGCAGTAGCAAAATCATCTAGAAATCATTTTCCTGTAGTGAATGATGCGCATGAGTTTTTAGGCGTTATTCGTTTAGATGATATTAGGCATATTATGTTTAATACAGACCTTTATAAAAAAGTAGACGTCGCTAGTTTAATGAAAGCAGATGCAGACATTATTAATTACGAAAAAGATACCATGAGCGATATTATGTCTAAATTTAAAGCAACAGGCGCATGGAATTTACCTGTAGTAAAAAATGGAAAATACCATGGCTATATTTCAAAATCTAAATTATTAACTGCTTACCGTAGAAAACTAATTAATTTTACCAAATAACGCTTACACACACCTAAAATGAAATATTTAATTACACTTATACTCTTAGCTTCTTTTGGGGCTATTATCTATGGTTTTACCATTAAAGAAGACGCTATTATCCTAGCCAATAAATGTATTGGTTTTGGTACAGTTGGTATTTTTTTAGTAGCCATGCCTCTTTTTTTACTAAAAGTTAGCAAAGGAAAAAACGTAAAAGATTATATGCTAACAGAAGAAAACATTAAAAAAATGCAAGGAAAAGATAATGAAACACCTGAAAATCAATAAATTTCGTTCTATTTTATAGAGTTCTGCATAAAAAAACATAACTTAGTAGTTCAAATATTTGTTTATTTTAATTTTAATTTAATGACTGGAACAGTAAAATTTTTTAATGCATCTAAAGGATACGGATTCATTACCAACGACGACACAGGAAAAGATATCTTTGTTCATGCTACTGCTTTAAACGGTGTAGAATTAAACGAAGGTGACAAAGTAGAATACCAAGAAGAAGAAGGAAGAAAAGGAATGGTTGCTGGCCAAGTGCAAGTAATCTAATAATATATTTTATTTTGATTAGAGAACACCCTTAGTGAAAGCTTAGGGTTTTTTTGTGCCTAATTTAGATTCCGTTTCTGAATAAAAAAACGCTTTAATAAATCTGATGCTTCTTTTTCTAATACACCTCCTGTAATTACCGTTTTTGGGTGTAGTTTAGTTCCCATTACACCACAACCCCGCTCTGTATCTTTTGCGCCATATACGATCTTAGAAATTTGACTCCAATACAATGCGCCAGCACACATTTGACAAGGTTCTAAAGTTACATACAAAGTACATTTTTGCAAATACTTACCCCCTAAAAAATTAGCAGCTGCGGTTATGGCTTGCATTTCTGCATGTGCCGTAACATCGTTTAACAATTCGGTTAAATTATGCGCTCTTGCAATTATTCTATCTTCTACAACAATAACTGCACCTACAGGTACTTCTCCCTTATCAAAAGCTTCTTCTGCCTCTTGCAAGGCTTTTTTCATAAAATAAGTGTCATCGTAAGGCTGTATCATGCTGTAAATTTAAAATATAATCTTAGAAGTATTTAATAAAAAAACACCCTTTAAGTTTTTAAAAACTTAAGGGGTGTAAAATTACTGTCTATTAATTTTTTTATTTTTCTAAATGAATTATATAGGTTTCTCCGTCTCCGTAATCTTCAGTAATAACCATTTTATTATCATTTAACTCAATAACACCATCAAAAACTAACTCACCTTCGCCTGGCTCATTTGTGTATGTATCCGTTTCACCTTTGTATACATCTGTATAACTATACTCAACAACAGTTAAAACTCCTGTCTCAGCCACATAAGCCCAATTCCCATCTGCCTTATAACTATAATCATATTCTTTATATGTTATATCGCAAGAAGTTATACCAAAAGAATCGTCATCTAATGTTTTATCAATACCCTTAGTATCTACTGTGTAAGTTCCGTCAGCATTTAAAATTAATTTAGAAAATTCTAATATCTCACATTCATCATAATCTACATAATCTTGTGAAAATTCACAATATCTACTATTCTCGTAACAATTATCTTCACCAATTATTTCTATTTCAGTCATACCATTATAAGTATCAGTCAATTTTACCACATTCCATGTGCCAACAATATCACTGTTACCACCCCAGCTTTCGACGGTTACACAAACATCACTTGGCGCACTAACATATCCTTGCCCATCATAAACACAGATTGTATAACAAAAAGTTCCTGGCTCAATTACATCTCCAAAATCTACATCTATAGTTATATTATCATCAACTTTAGAAGTTAATCCTACTTTTTTTACCTTCTTCGTTAAAGATTTTTTAGCCGCTTTATTAGCACTAGATGCATTATCATTTATATTAATATCGTAATAAGCATCTGCAACAGTACCGTCATTTGATTTAAATTGTACATAAGCACCAACCACATTGGCATCGGAACCTAAAGAAATTTCAAAACCCTCATTTAATAAAGCTGTTTTACTGGTATTACTTACATCTAAAGAAATTGGCCCGTTTGGTGCAGGCGGCACTCCTTCTTCTTTTGTTGCTCCTGCTATAATAACATTGTTAGCAACTAAATCTACTGCCAAAGGCTCTTTTTCTTTTGCCTCTGCTTCTTTTGCTATTTCTTCTCCTGAGTTATCTTTCTCGTCTTTAGAACAAGATGCTCCTAATAATAATAATGCTAATGCACTCGCTTTAAAAAAATGTTTCATGTTGATTGTATGTTTGGATTTTTAGTTTTTATACAAATGCTAGAACGAAGCATACATAAAAATCGTATAATTCTTACAAGAATATTTTTATTAGACCTACTAAAAATCAAAAACAAAGCATTTTTAAAAACCGTAATTTTGCATTTTAATTTTTATCCTTAATGTCTAGCACCATACTAAATACTATTAATTCTCCCGATGACCTAAAAAAATTGCCTGTTATACAATTAGCACTACTTGCTCAGGAATTAAGAGAATTTATTATACATATTGTTGCCACTAAAGAAGGACATTTAGGAGCTAGTTTAGGTGTTGTAGAACTAACTATTGCTTTACATTACATTTTTAATACCCCTGACGATAAATTAGTATGGGATGTTGGACACCAAGCCTACGGACATAAAATTTTAACGGGTAGAAAAGAAATTTTTGATACCAATAGGCAGTTAGGAGGAATTAGTGGTTTTCCTAAACGCGATGAGAGTGAGTTCGATGCTTTTGGTACAGGGCAC
>CALHVB010000169.1 GCA_938039345.1 uncultured Sediminicola sp. | reverse complement strand
ACACTTTGAAAATGGCGTAATAAAGGCTGTTTTTAAGTAACTAGAAATATACCTGTAAATACAAACTCAACTTTGGGTATAAAAAAACTGCCTAAAAATTACTTTTTAGACAGCCTCTTTATTTTTTTCTATATTTTGTGTCACACTTAGTAATATTTACGAGTCTAACTAAGTATAGAATATGGAACAAGCAATAGAAATTTTAATAGCAGAGGCAAAAGAAGGAAATCAGAAATCTTTAAACAAGGTAATAGTATCTATTAAAGATTTGGTGTATAATCTTTCTCTACGTATGCTTCTTTTTCCAGATGATGCTAAAGATGCAACCCAAGAAATACTAGTAAAGGTAGTAACACATTTAAGTACTTTTAAGGGAGATAGTAAATTTACAACCTGGGTATATCGTGTGGCAACTAATTATTTGCTAACCCAAAAAGGCAAAAAGAGTTCAAAGTTTTCCATGTCTTTTGATGAGTATAAAGATTTAATAGATACTGGGCAATCAGATAGTGTTGCATATACCCAAAATTTAGGAGAGCAATTATTGTTAGAAGAGGAGGTGAAGGTAAGTTGTACACACGGAATGTTATTGTGTTTAAATGAAAGCAATAGGCTTGTTTATATACTTGGTGTTTTGTTAGAGTTTACAAGTGTAGAGGGGGCAAGTATCTTAAATATAACTCCAGAGAATTTTAGAAAACAGTTATCGCGCTCCAAAACAAAACTTCGCAATTTTATGCAGTCTAAATGCGGATTAGCTAATTCTAAAAATCCTTGTAAATGCTTTAAGAAAATCGATTTTTTAATTGATAAAAAGATGATAAATCCTAGGTCGTTACAATATGCAAAAAGCCAGGAACGAAGTTTAGATTTAATTCGGAAAATAAATGCATTAGAAAAAACAGCGGCGATTTTTCGTACTACGCCGCAATATACTACACCAGAAGTTGTGGTTAAAAAAATGAGAGAAACCTTAAGTATTTTATAATATGATAAATAAACCAAAAATAGTACCAGTACCAGAGAAAATGCAGAAGTTTTATGGTGTTGGACAAATGTTGCATCCAGCTATGGAAATGGTAGAGGAGTTAATAGCGTTAATCCCTAAAGGAAAAGTAGTAACTATAGATGCTATTGCTAAAAAGTTAGCAACAAATTATAATACCGATGTTACATGTCCTATGCGTACTGGTAATCATTTAAAAAGTATTTCCAAAATGTATACTCTAGACAATTTTAAAAATTCTATGCCGTTTTGGAGGGTTATTAGAACAGACAAAAGAATGCTTAAATTAAATAATTATGAGTACTGGGCAGCACAACTACAAAAAGAAGGTTTTACTTTAGAATATACCAAATCTAATGAGGTAAAAATAAAACTAAGCGAAGACCAATTATATTTATTCGAATAATTTAGGTCTTATTAAATTGCAGCTGCAGCTGCGCCAACAATGCCAGCATTATTTAGTAATTTAGCGGGTGTTACAGGTGTGTCTATTGTAATACAATCCTTAAAATTTGCCCAATCTTTAGAAGCGCCACCACCAATAATTATTAAGTCGGGAGCAGTAATAACATTTACATATTGTAAAAATGTATTAAAACGTTTACCCCATTTTTTATAACTAAGCCCTTTGCTTTCTTTGGCGTAACCAGAAGCCCAATGTTCTATTTTTTTGTATTTTTTATAAGGTATTTGTCCTAACTCAAAATTAGGAAGCAATTGTCCGTTTAAGAAAACCCCACTACCTAAGCCTGTACCAATAGTAATCATGGTAACTAATCCTTTTTTATCCTTGCCTACACCATATTTAATTTCTGCAAATCCAGCAGCATCGGCATCATTAATAACTGTTACTCCTAAACCAGTAGCTTTGCTAAGTAGTTCTTCTGCATTTGTGTTTAACCACTTTTTACTAAGATTGCCATAACCTTTACAAACACCATTTTTTACTACCGCAGGGAAACCACAGCCTATAGGGCCATCATAATTAAAATGTTTAACTATTTTGGCTACTACTTTTGCCATTTCTTTAGGCTTTCTAGATGGGGGAGTAGGTATACGAAAACGTTCGGTTAACATTTCACCAGTTACAGTATCTACTATGGCACCTTTAATGCCAGAACCTCCAATATCTATTCCAAGTATTTCCATGAATTTAATCTTCTTTTATGGTTACTGATGCTGTTAGTCCTACGCTAAAATTTCGAGGTAATTTTTCAACACCAAAAATTGCTCTCGAATGCTTTCCTTTATCTTCCAATACTTTTACAAACAGGTCAGAAGCTCCATTAACTACAATTGGAGAATCGTCCCAATCTGCTCCAGATTGGAAATAAGCATCCATATGGTTTAGTCCAATAACTTTATTAAATCCAATTTTATTGTCTATTCGTGCTAAAACATTTAAGGCGCATAACTCCATAGCTTTATAACCTTCTTCTGTTGTTATTTCGTTTCCTAAACGTCCTTGGTATAAATATTCATCGTTTAGAATCGGAAATTGAATTGCAATATATGCGATATTGCCCCTTATGTTTACAGAAACGTAATTTCCACCAGGCGTAGAAACCTTGGGTAACTCCAGCTTCAATTTTTTAAGGTTTTCTATTGGGTTTATTGGCATTTAATAAGTATTCCTTTAATTCAGGAATGGTGTTTTAAAGGTGGTGTAAATTTTAGAAGTGATAGTATATCCTAAAATTTCCAATTCATTTATGTTAGTTTTAAACTCCAATGATAATATTAAATTACTTTTTGTACCACTTCAAAAACTTTATTTCCATCGCATTTTAGGGTTTTAGAGGGGTATTTTAAAATAAGGGCATAATCGTGTGTTGCCATAAGAATAGTGCGTCCGGTTTTATTAATGTCCTGCAATACTTTCATTACTTCTACACTCGTTTGTGGATCTAAGTTACCGGTAGGTTCATCGGCAATAATTAATTCAGGGTCGTTTAATAAAGCCCTTGCAATGGCAATGCGTTGTTGTTCTCCACCAGAAAGCTCATGCGGAAATTTAAATCCTTTGGTTTTCATGCCTACTTTATCTAAAACTTCTTCAATTTTCGTGTTCATTTTAGCAAGGTCTTTCCATCCTGTAGCTTTTAACACAAAAAGTAAGTTTTTGTTAATAGTTCTATCTGGTAATAGTTTAAAATCTTGGAAAACAATCCCTAGTTTTCTTCTTAAAAAAGGGATTTCTTTTTCTTGTAATGTTTTTAAGTTAAAATCTACGATACTACCAGTGCCTTCTTTTAAAGGAAGGTCTGCATAAAGTGTTTTCATAAAACTACTTTTTCCACTTCCTGTTTTTCCAATTAAATAAACAAACTCCCCTTTTTTAATTTCTATACTAACATCGTTTAGAATCATATTTTCTTTTTGGAAAATGGTAGCTTTTTTTAAATGTAGAATGCTTTCGCTCATAGTTTTAAAACTTCAATTAGGGTTAAAATTATTAATTCTAATGTTTCTGGTTTAATAGTAGAATATATAGAGATTAATTTTTTAACCAAAATACTTTTGCTGTTTCAATTTTCTTAAAAAAAGGAATCAACAAGTTATAAATGTAATAAGTTCTTATTTAATTTAAGTAGTAGATTAAGGAAAATATTTAGGCTTAACATTTACTTTTGTTTAATTATTGAATAATCTTGTAGTATATATACTTCGGTACAATAATTGACGTTATTAAATTAATTAATCGGTAATTCGTAAACTGATAGAGAACATTATGCGAAATAAAAAAACCGCTTTACTACTGTGTTTAATGGGTGGTGTTTTATTTGGTTCTGCACAAGAATCAAAAATATACACGCACCATAAAAAAGAGTACCAAAACGCACTAGCGTTGTACAACAACAGTCAGTACCAAGCAGCCCAGACTATTTTTGAA
Organism: uncultured Sediminicola sp.; assembly: GCA_938039345.1. Next base: position 4,199 of record CALHVB010000169.1, on the reverse strand, counting down.
AAAGTAAAATCTAATACTAGCGATTTTGAAACAAAAGCTAATAGCGCATATTATGTAGCTAATGCTGCTATACGTTTAAATCAGTTAGGAGCAGATAAATTAATGGAGGATTTTGTAGCGCAATATCCAACGTCTACCAAAAGAAATAATGCCTTTATAGATGTGGCAGATTATTATTTTGAAACGGGTAAATATCCTTATGCTTTAAAATGGTATAAGAAAGTAGATCAAAAGGCTATGTCTATTAAAGATCAGGAACGCTTTGCTTTTAATAATGGTTATGCTTTATTTTCTTCTAAAAAATATAAAGATGCAGAGCGTTATTTAAATAAAGTAACCACCTCAGAAAAGTATGGTTCGCAAGCAAAATATTATTTAGGATATATAGCTTATGAGCAAGATGATTACGATGGAGCTAATCAGCGTTTTGATGAAATTACGGATCAAGATATATTAAAAGAAAAATTATCCTATTACCAAGCCGATTTAAATTTTAAGTTAGGAAATTTTAAAGAAGCCATTGCTTTGGCTAAAAAGCAATTGCCAAAATCTGACCGAAATGAGGTTTCTGAATTAAATAAAATTATAGGCGAGAGTTATTTTAATTTAAAAGAATATAGCCAAGCCATACCCTTTTTAGAAAAGTACAAAGGAAAGCGTGGTAGATGGAACAATACAGATTATTACTTGTTAGGTTATTGCTATTACAAGCAAAAAGATTATGCAAATGCTGTACAACAGTTTAATAAAATTATAGACGGACATAATAGCGTATCTCAGAATGCATATTACCATTTAGCTGAGTGTTATATGCAATTAGAAAAGAAGCAAGAAGCACTAAATGCGTTTAGAAATGCGTCTCAAATGAATTTCTCAGAGCAAATTCAGAAAGATGCTTATTTAAACTATGCAAGATTAAGTTATGAAATTGGGAATCCTTATGAAAGTGTTCCTACTGTACTTTCTAATTATTTAGATACTTACCCTAATGATAATACATCTAAAGAATTACAAGAATTATTGGTAGACTCTTATATAACTTCTAAAAACTTTGCAGGCGCATTAAATTTATTAGAAAAAAATAGGAGTTATGCTAGTAAAGAAACGTTTCAGAAAGTAGCATTTTATAGAGGGGTAGAACTTTTTATAGATACAGATTACGAAGGAGCATTAAAACATTTTGATATTTCTTTAGATAATTCGGAAGACTTATTGTTTAAAGCAAAAGCTATGTATTGGAAAGCTGAGTCGGAATATGTGTTAAATAATTTTGATGCTGCATTAGTTAGTTTTGTGCAGTATCAGCAAATGCCAATAGCTAAAAACACTACTGAATACAAAAACTTGAATTATAATCTAGGGTATACTTATTTTAAATTAAAAGATTATACCAATTCTATCTCTTATTTTGATAAATACAGTACAGCAAATACAGATGATAAAGTACGCTTAAATGATGCTTACTTAAGATTGGGAGATAGCTATTTTGTAAGTAGTAAATATTGGCCAGCAATAGAAACGTACAATAAATCTTTGGCACTAAATGGAGCTGAAAAAGACTATGCTGCTTTTCAGAAAGCATTGAGTTATGGTTTTATAGGTAGGAATGCTACTAAGATAGAATCTTTAAATAATCTTATTGCTACTTATACAAAATCTACCTTAAAAGATGATGCCCTGTTTGAGCTTGGTAATGCTTATGTTAAGGATAATAAAATAAGTAAAGGTTTAAAAGCATATGATAGGTTAATAAATGAGTATAAAGGAAGCTCTTTAGTGCCTAAGGCATTATTACGACAGGGATTGGTACATTACAACGCTAATGAAAATGAAGAGGCTTTAGTTAAATTTAAACAAGTAGTTAAGGATTACCCTAAAACACAAGAAGCAATACAAGCGGTAGGTACTGCTAAATTGGTATATATAGATTTGGGGAGAGTTAATGAATATGCAGAATGGGTAAAACCGCTAGAGTTTGTGAATGTTACGGATAGTGAGTTAGATAATGCCAGTTTTGAATCTGCTCATAAGCAACAGTTAGAAGGTAATAAAGATGCTGCAATTAAAGGATTTAAAAATTACGTAAAAGAATTTCCTAACGGAATACATGCTATAGAAGCTAATTTTAATTTGGCTCAATTATATTTTGGAAAAGGAGAAAAAGAAAAAGCATTACCGTATTATAATTATGTGGCAGATGCAGGAGATAGTGAGTATGCGGAGCAATCTTTAACACGTGTTTGCGAAGTGTATATAGGAAAAAAGGAGTATATAACAGCATTACCTTATTTAGAGCGCTTAGAGCAACAGGCAGATATTCCACAAAACATAACTTTTGCGCAATCTAATTTAATGAAAGGGTATTACAATCAGAATGATTATAACAAAACAATAGCCTATGCAGAAAAAGTATTGGCTACTCCTAAAATTGATAAAAGAATAAAGAGTGATGCTCATATTATGATTGCGCGTTCGGCAATTAAAACAAATAATGAAGATAAAGCAGAGATGGCTTACGCTAAAGTATTAAAAATAGCATCCGGAGAAACGGCAGCAGAAGCACTGTATTACGATGCATATTTTAAGCATAAAGCAAGTAATTATGAAAGTTCTAATACATCGGTTCAAAAACTAGCAAAAGATTATTCTAGTTACAAAGAATGGGGAGCTAAGGGACTTATAGTAATGGCAAAGAATTTTTATGCATTAGGAGATGCTTTTCAGGCTACCTATATATTAGAAAATGTAAGTACTAATTTTAGTCAGTATCCTAAAATTGTAGCAGAAGCAAAGCAAGAATTAGCCATAATAAAAACACAGGAAGCTAAGAGTAATTCTTCAGTAAATCCATCAGAAAATTAATATAAGCTGCAAAAAGAGACACTATGCATCAATATATAAAAATAACCTTATTAGTATTCTTAAGTGCAATTTCTATTACAGTTGCACAAGAAGATAAAGATAATATAGGAACAGAAACGGTAACGGTTACTAAGGCGTATAAGCCAACAGTATCCGATGCTTTTAAGGTGAAAACATTCCCTAATTTAAACGATTCTATAGTATTGCAGAAGAAAAAGATAAACTATAGTATTTTTTCTACACCTGTTGCTTCTACATTTACACCAGCAAAAGGCAAAGCCTCTGCGGTAGAAAAAACAAAGCCAGCAAAATTATATAATTCGTATGCTTCTTTAGGAATAGGTAGTTATGGTAATATTTTGGCAGATTTTTATACGAGCAGAGCAATTAATAGAGATGAGCGTCTAGATGTAGGATTTAATCATCATTCTGCTACAGGAGATATAGAGGGTGTGGCATTAAAAAATACATTTTATAATACAAAGGCAATAGCATCTTATTCTAAAAAGGACCGCGATATAAATTGGGGGGCAGATATTGCCTTGCAACACCAGTTGTATAATTGGTATGGTGTTATAGATGGCACATTACCACAAGTAACGATAGATGGTATAGATGCTAAGCAAAACTATTTTACGGCAGAATTGAGTGGTAATATAGCAATTGAAGATAGTTTCTTTAAAAGCGGAGACATCATGTTACGTCGTTTTTGGGATGCTACTAAATCAGGAGAGAATAGAGTTGTCGTAACTCCAGCATTTGAAGTGCCAATAGCAGACGAATTAATAAAAACAAAAGTAAAGATCGATTATGTTGGAGGAGGTTTTGAGAATGCCATAATACAGAACGAACTCAATAGTCCTGAGATAAATTATAGCCATCTACAATTTGGAATAACACCTAGTTTTTTAATATTAAGAGACGATTTAACAGTAGATGTGGGGGTAACTTTGGTCTATAGTTTAGATTCGGAAAATAGTAATAGCGATTTTTTTATATATCCTAATGTATTAGCGTCCTATCGTTTATTAGGAGAAACTGTTATTGCCTATGGAGGTTTAGAGGGAGAATTACAGCAAAATTCGTATCACGATTTTGTAAAAGAAAATCCTTACGTATCGCCTACTTTAAATATAGTTCCAACAGATAAAGAGTATAGTTTGTATGCAGGCTTTAAAGGGCAGTTATTACCTAATTTAAGTTATAATATAAAAGCATCGTATACAAGTGAAAATAATAAAGCCTTATTTAAGTTAAATCCTCAAAATTTATTTAGAACAGACGAAAAAGGATATTACTACGGCAACTCTTTTAATGTAGTTTATGATGATGTGCAA
>CALHVB010000168.1 GCA_938039345.1 uncultured Sediminicola sp. | reverse complement strand
GTAGACTTTAGGTATATCCCATTGATTTAAAATAGAATCCAATAGTTTCTGTTTGTCATCTTTTGACCAAACTTTATCACGTTGATAATCTGGTTGTAAATCATATCTATTTCGTCTAGTATATAATTTATCTAAAGGTTTCTTTTCTTTTAATATTCTCATTTTTTGTAATTGTGCCTAACTTGTTTACATGTATAATTGTATTCCACTTATAAACCCATTACGTATGGCTATGTGGAAGTTTAATGTTTTGATATGCTGTATAAAAGTACACAAGATTTTTATTTTAAATCCTATAAATGTAATAATTAAAACTTTTATTAGTAATAATTATTTTACATTATGTGTCTTACATATTTTAAAAGGAAAGCAATGTTTTTAGTAGTAATTTAATTTATTTCACTCTTTAAATACTTAAATTTTCCGGTATGCTCGTTAGGGATAAAATCTACAAAAGTGATATTTACAATTTTAAAAAATTTATATATTTCGGTTTTAAAGCTCTCTAGTAATTTATAAGGTATTTTATTTTTTGTTTCAAACTTAAAATCTATAGCTCCGGTTTCGTATTGGTATATTTGAAAACGGCTTATAATATCGGTAGTAATACCAACTTCCATTAATAAACTGGTAAAGAATACCCCATGAACCTTAGCGCCATTTTTAAGGGTAATGGTATCTATAGTTCTACCATCTATATTTCCCATTAAAGGAGAGTTAAGTCCGCAGGTACATTTTTCGCTCAGCAAGGTTGTCATATCTCCATTTTCATACCTAATAAATGGCATTACGTAATTGTCTAGAGAGGTTGCTATTAAACGCCCTTTTTCATTATATACATCTGCGTTGTTTTCATTTAAAGATTCTACATATACATGTTCTTCATTTATATGTAAACCTTTATGCTCTTTACATTCGTAAGATATAGCAGATACTTCGCCACAGCCATATTGATCGTAGATAGGTACATTAAAAACTTCTTCTACAAGCTTTCTGTACATGGGTAATAATGTTTCCGAGGTACTAGATAAGGCTTTTAAATTAGGATTAATGGGTAAGTTGTTTTTTTGTATGTATTTAGCAATAAGTATAATGGCAGATAAATACCCTTTTATAAGAGCTGGGTTAAAATCCATTATCTCCTGATAAATACGAGGCAGATTATCATCGCTTATATTAAAAGAGTTTATAGTCTTGTTATTCTGTATCCAATCTATAGTTTTAATAATAGCTTTTGTTTTAAAGGGCATTTTTGTAACTGTTCTGGCACCCCATAAGGATACTACACGGTCTTCTTTTTCTAAGCCTATCCAGTTATACCACCGATAGTAAGATGCCCAGGTAACAGAACGGTTATTAGGGTCGTTGTATACCACTAATGGTATTCCTGTGGTGCCACCTGTTTTTCCTTTTTTTATATGCTTGTAGTTATGTAGGTTTTTAGAAACTAGCTTATCTTGGTTTAGCCTAGCCATTTCCTTAGTTAAAATCGGAATCTTTTTTATGTCTTCTAATGTTTCTATATCATTAGGTGTAATACCATTTTTGTTAAAGAGCTCTGTGTAATAAGGTACATTTTCATAGGCATAGTTTACCAAGCGTTTTAATTTTGATAAACGATAATTTTGCATTTGTGCAGCGCTCCAATGTTGGCTTTCTTTTAATTGTTTTATAGTATTTACAATAGTTGTTTTTCTGCCGTAGTCTTGAATAGGAAACCCTAAATGTTTTGCTATTAATTTTCTAACCATTTTATTTTTTTTAATTGATGCTGAAAAATGATTTTTTCTTTTTTATACCATATCCGTATCCATAACCATATCCGTACCCGTAACCATATGTTTTTTTATAGTTTACATCGTTTACTAATAGCCCCATAGTATTAAAACGCTTTTCTAGATGTAGATTTTTAGGTATGTCTAACATTCTTTTATCCGAATAATTAAAGCGAACAACAAAGGCACATATATCGGCATAAGAGCTTAGTAATAAAGTATCTGCTACTAAACTTACTGGTGGCGTATCTATAATAATATAATCGTAATCTTTTTTTAATTGTTTAAAAAGTTCTACTACTCTAGTACTTTTTAATAATTCGGCAGGGTTAGGCGGAGTAGTACCAGATGTTATAACATCTAAATTATCTAGTCCAATGATTTTTGTGATAATGTTTTTTATTTTTAAATCTTCATCGGTAATATAATTGGTAAGTCCTATTTCCGATTTTAACCCCATATGCGTTTTAATCATAGGAGACCTTAAATCCATTTCTAATAATGCTACTTTTTTTTCGGAACGCGCAAGAGTTATGGCTAAATTACTAGCTACAAAAGATTTACCTTCTCCTTTTCTGGTGGAGGTAATTAAAATAGTTTTGTTTTTTGTTTCCTTGTTAGATAAAAGAAAGTTTAAGTTTATATCTAATAATCTAAATGATTCTGCAACGTCTGACTGGTCTTCTTCTAAATCTTGAATTTTATTGGGTTGCGATGCACTTGGGATATCTCCTAAAAAGGGTAATGGTAGTGATCGTCTTAAATTCTTTAGGTCGTGTACTTTTGTATCTAAGGTATCTTTAGCTAAAATAATTAGTACAGGAATTAATAAACCAGCAAGAAAAGCAGAGATATAAGTTTTGTTTTTTTTAGGGTTAACAGGTGTCATAGATGTAAAAGGTTTTTCTATAATTTTAGCATTGGTAGCACTTGCAGCTAAGGATATAGCAGCTTCCTCACTTTTTTCTAATAAATAAAGAAAGAGAGTTTCTTTAATTTGTTGCTGCCTTTGTATATCTCTTAATTTACGTTCTTTACCTGGTAAACTGCCAATTTCGGAATTAATAGTAGCCCCTCTTTTGTTGTAACCTGTGTGCTGAGATTTTAAAGATTTTTGGAGGTTAAAAAGACTCTGCATTAGATTGCTTTCTTGGTCTTTTATATTTGTATTTAAGGCTATTAATATAGGGTTTTTGTTTCCTGAACTTTTTAATACTTTATTTTTTTCTACAACAGCTTCGTTATACTTAATAATTAAATCAGAAATATTTCTATTCTCAAAATCTAGTGTGGCTGGTAGTAGTTCTCCTTTTTTGTTTTTTAAATGATTAATAATAAGGCTTACCAATTCTTGTTGTATGGCATTGTTAAGTATTATAGTTTCGTTTTCAGATTCGTTTTTTAAAAAAATAGTAGCTTCAGTAGGTAAATCGGTAAGCTTATTTTCTATTTTAAAAGTTTGTAAATTTCCTTCTAAGTTTGCTAATTCAGTATTTATAATATCTAACCTTTCCTGAATAAAATTGGCTGTATTTTCGATGATTTCATTTTTGTCGTTTACAATATTTTCGTTGTATTCATCAATAATACTTGTTAAAATTATTTTAGCCCTATCTTTAGATTTTGTTTCCATAGAAAGGTATACTACAGTTGTTTCTGGATCGTTTATCCCTATTTTTATGGTAGATTTATATTCTTCTACCGTATTGGCTAGTGACGTTAATGTTACATAAATATGAAGCCCGTAATATTCTGGATTTAGCAGCTTATTTGCCTTTACAGTAAAGTTCCCATAATCGCTAGAAAGTGGTTTTCCAATAATTCCTTTTTTGATGGTTTCACCTTTTAGATTTATTAAATTATAGGTTGATGCTGATGTAATAGAGACTATAAATTCGCTATTTTTTTCATAGACATCCGGGTCATTAAAAATAATGTTGATAGGATTTTTTTCTACCAACTCTACCATCATTTTAGAATATTTTGTTTTGGTATGGTATTTTATATTAAGATTTAATTTTTTAACTACATTTTCCATTATAGGTCTAGACCTAATAATTTCAATTTCGTTTTCTACTTCTTTATTTCCGTTTTTAAATATAGATAGGTCTTCTAGAGCAGAAAGCTCAGATAAAACACCTTCGTTTTCTACTTTTACCAAGATACTTGCCGAAACTTTGTATGTTTTTTGAGTATATCTTAAGTATAAAAATGCAATAACAAAGCTTGCACCAAAGAGAACAAGAAAGAGTTTCCAATGGTAAACGTACTTTTCTAGTAAGTCTTTGATAATCGAATGTTCCTGATTATCTTGGTCTTCGTACTTCATTTGTTATTATTCCTAGATGTGTAAGAATTTATTTTATTACTAAATAATGGAGCCATATATATTATTATAAGGCTCCACTGAAGTATGCATAATTAGATTTGATACTTTATGCGCTTCGTTTGCCTCTCCAAACAATGTTTTCTACAATTTTCATAAAGTATTTTAGATCTGTTAATAAAGGTTCTTTTTCGTATGCCAAAAGGTATTTCATTTCAGAAGCTGTTATTTCATTTAAAGTCTTAGGCATATCTGCATAAAAAGGAGGACGTAGTCCAGGTTTAAACAGTGTTCTTTTACTTTGTAAGTTATCTGGGTATAAATTAAAGTAATGCTGACTTAAAGGTCTTACTCCTATAAGTTTCATCTCTCCTTTTATTAAATTAATTAGCATAGGTATTTCATCTATCCAATATTTTCTAAATAGCTTTCCTAGTTTAGAAATTCTAAAATCGTTTTTAATTTTACCACCTTCTTTTAAGTTGTTCTTATTAAAAACATATTGCTGTAAATACTCAGCATAAGGGTGCATGGTTCTAACCTTAGCTACTTTTATAATTTTTCCATTTTTGCCAACTCGTTTAAGATAAATTAAAGGACCATAGGTAGCTTCTGTATCGTATGCTGGGTCTTTTATTTTTTTTGCAACAAAATAAAGTATGCCATTTATGACTTTATCATCTAGTATTTCAAAACCAGAAGAATATAATCTGCCTAATATTTCGGCTCTAGTGAGTACTCTCCCATAACCTTTTGTTTTTTTGTAGTAAAAAGCCTTTGTAAGTTTTATTTTAGGAAGTACTCTATGGAAAGCAAAATCGGCCATATAGTAAATTAATTTAAAAGGTTTAGGAACTTTTTTTAGAATGCGTTCTTTCCTTATATCATGCGTTTCAACATTATTAATAAACAAACCATTCACTTCCAATTTTTTATTCACCTCTTCAAAAAAGCGATTAATTTTTCTATAATCGTTTATTCTCCTAAGGTTAATAATAGCACTATTATTTTTTGATATTTTAAGAACAATATCCTGACTGCTTCTTGTATTTAATAATGCTACTTTTTCTAATTGATGCGATGTTATGTGATTAGAAATATATTCATGGGCCGTGTTATTTACTTTTTTGATTAATAATTGGTCTAACCCATGAGGGTTTAAGGTTTTCTTTGGGGGTGTGTTTTGAACTACGGTTAATTTTGGTCTTACATTACTATTGGTTGGAGTAATAGTTGATTTCTGCATGACATTAAGATTTGGGTTAACATATTTGTTTGTGTTAAATTGCAATAAGTGTTTGTGTTACCTATTTTTTGTTTGCATTCAAATATATATAAGAAAAATCCTACAAATTGTTTAATGTTGTGAAATAGCTAAATATGTATATGAACCTATGTTAATATGAGTGTTATAAAAAAGAGAGTACTAGAGGTTAGGAAAGCTTTTTTAAGTTATAAGGTTTCGTAGTGGTTTATTTTACTATTGTTTTCAGGGTTTTTGTAAATTTTACGAATGTAAATTTGTAATAGAGTATTATTGATCTTTTGAACTAAAAAGTTATTTTTTGCGAATTTTTTAAAGTTAAACAGAAAAGTAGTTAATAATACTAAAGCATTTTTGATGTAAGAAAAAATAGAGAAGCTTAGTTGTAATTAGAAATTAAATTTCTATTGTTGTTTAGATTCGTACACTAAACTATGAATAGCGTCTGATTCTTCTTTTATGAGTTGGTAGTTTCCGTTACCTAAAGTGGCTAGTTCTTTTAATATTTTTTTTCCTTCTCCTTTTTTAGATAAGTAATGAAATGTAGATAACGCAACTCCAGATTTAGAGGCATTAGATATTTCATTTTTAATAGTGTTATTAACCCAAAAACCACCATCAGAAGCAATAATTATTTTATTATTTTTATTCTCACTATAATTTTTAAGACAGGTTCTGTATGCCATTTTTAATCCTGCATTTGCATCTGTATTTCCATTAGATTTAAGCGTGTTAATGATTTCTTTTAAAGCTTCTTTATTGTAATCTGTGCTAGTCTCTAGTATCTTTTTAGGCGCACCAGAATAACTAATAATCGTAAGCTGGTCATTAGGTCGTAAAATATCTATTAAATGTGTTATAGATTTTTTTAGTTTTTCTTCGTTATTATTTAAGCGCATAGAAGCAGAAATATCTAATAATAATACTAAGTTATTATCTAAAGCCCCTTGTAAAGAACTAATGTCTTCTTTATTAAAATCAATAGTTTTTATGCTAGTGTCTACAATATCCTTAACGCTAGTTTCTAATTTAGTTTCTTGCCTTAAATACATCATATTTTTAGGTAAGAAAACCTTAAAGGGTTGCAATTCTTGTATTAAAAGTAAAACAGGCGTTTTGGCTCTAATGGCATAAGAATTATAGCTACCAATGGTGTTTTTAGCATTGTCATTAAATGTGTTTATTTTATTTAACCAACAATAATAAGAACCATAACTTTCTAATTTTTTACTATTGCATGGTGCTAACTCGTTATTTAGATAATTGTTAATAAGCTTAATAGTTTCTTTTGCCTGTAATTCTATATTTTCTCTTTCTAATATTTGTTTGCTATCGTTTATAGCGTAATTACCAAAATTGGCTAATGTTTTGTAATGCGCACTTGTGTTTTCTGTATCTGATATTCTTTTAAAATGGGCTAATAATGTGGGTAGGTTATCTTTTTGCTCACTACGGAATTCTTGAATCATTTTCTTATATAAGAAGGCAATATGCTTACTTCTTTCTAAAGCTTCTGGTAGCTCTTCGTCTCCAAAGAGTTGTAATACCACATTGAACATAAGATCATTTTCATGTGTTAATTTTTCAATGCTTTTTTCTATAGATAAAATTAATTTATAAGGGTCTTTAAAAGTATCGTCTTTATAAAATTCATTAGTATTGTTCGTTAATATTGTAAAATCGTCTATGTTGTTTAAGAGTTCTTTAAAGTGTTTTTGATATTTATTTATGGCACCCTCCAATACTTGTGCACTTTGCGGCTCTAATTTTGCTCTACTTATTTCTAAAGAGGTATAAAAATTTTTAAGATTTGGGGCTTGCCATTTTAAAGCTTCAGGGATTTCGTTGTTTTCAATTTTAAACGGAATGTGTTGTCGTAAGCTAAGGGAGTTATTTTTGTTATTATAGTAGGTATTTATTCTATTATTATAATCTTCTAGCGAAACTTTAAGGACACCAATATAATCGGCACAATAGTTTAAATAGGAAATATGCTTATTAATGCAAGCTCTACCCTCTGGACTTGTTGTCTTTGTTTGACCTAGTAGTGTTGTTATACTTATAAAAAAAAGTATAAAAATTTGATTAACTGAGCGAAACATAATCCGTTTTTTATTTAAATGTAGGAAAAATATTTCGTTTATGTTTTAAAAACATTTTGATTTTTAAAAGTGTTATTTTTATTTAAAATAAAAACCAGATTTAAAATGATTCGTTTTTTTATAGGCTCTATTTTTTTACTTTTTCTTTCATGTAAAATGAAAAATGAGAGCAATAATATTTTAGAAAAAGCGAGTATTGATAAAATTAAGGCAACCTCTATTTTAAACGATTCTGTAGAAAAGGAAATTAAAAAAGAAGTAATAGTTGTTGTAAATAAGGCATATGACTATGGCGAAAATTTTATAAAAGGTTTAAAGGGGTTGCATAGCTACAGTGAGTTTAAATTGATAACTAATTATATGGTTATTAATAAACAGGATACAGTTTATTTTCCGGCATATCCTAAAATAAACAAAAAAGTAGTTTTAACGGCTGTAAAAGAAGGCCTAGCTATAGCATTAACAGTTCTCAGAATTAATCAAACATCAATTAAGTATAAATTAGAAATGGTGGAATTTGGTAAGGCAAATTTTATAAGTGAAGGAATTGCAGAAATATCACCAGCTTTCTTTTTAGAACCAAAAACAGCTGCAAATGCTTTAACAGGAAACTTGTATGTTTTCAATTCATTTCTAGACAATAGTAAAGGCTGTAATACAGAAATTAGATTAGGAAAAGAAACTAATGTAAATTATTTGTTAGCCAGAATAATAAAAAATTGTAATGGAAAAATAAAAGACATAAATCTAGATAACTATACTTCTTTAATAGAAAAATAAAAAGGTATTACTTTTTATTTAAAATACAATTTACAATCATACTTGCATGTACTCTAGAGTTTTCTATAAACCATTTGTGAGTTTCCATACCGCCACATATAACACCTGCTAAAAAGAGACCATTAATATTTGTTTCCATAGTACCTGGGTTGTATTGTGGAATCTTTTTTTCGTCCTTAGAAAGTGTAACACCAATTTGTTCTAAAAAATTAAAATTAGGCATGTATCCTGTTAAGGCAAGCACATAGTCGTTTTCTAAGTTTTGTTCTCCTTCTGGGCCAGAAATACAAATGTTTTCTTTAGTAATAGCTGTTACTTTTGTATTGTAATAGGCTTTAATATTGCCCTCTTCAATCCTATTAATAATATCTGGGCGTACCCAATACTTTACACGTTGCCCAACTTCTATACCTCTAATAATTAAAGAAACTTCGGCTCCTTTTCTGTAACATTCTAAAGCTGCATCTATAGCCGAGTTACTTGCGCCTATAATAGCTACTTTTTGACTGCTATAAAAATGTGGGTCTTTGTAATAATGGGCTACTTTAGGTAAATCTTCTCCGGGAACATTTAAGGTGTTAGGCAAATCATAAAAACCTGTAGCAATAATAACATTGGTAGCAGTATAGCTATTTTTTTCAGAAGTAATTGTAAAAGTAGTATCAGATTTAGCGATAGCCGTAACCTTCTCAAAAAGCTGAATATTTAATTGGTTAGAAGTTACAATTCTACGGTAGTATTCCATAGCTTCGTTTCTTCTAGGTTTTACTTCTTTACTAATAAACGGAATTTCATCGATCTCTAATTTTTCCGAAGATGAGAAAAATTGCATGTTTAAAGGGTAGTTGTAAAGCGAGTTTACAATGCATCCTTTTTCTAAAATAGTATAGCTTAATCCTTTCTTTTTAGCTTCTAATCCGCAAGCAATACCAATTGGTCCACCACCAATAATAACAAGGTCTAAAGGCTTCATTAATTAATAATATCTTTTAATTCGGCAATTGTTTTAATGGAGTCTTTACTATTAAAAACAAAGCTGCCAGCGACTAAAACATCGGCACCAGCATCTGTTAACTGTTTGGCATTTTTATCGCTTACACCACCATCTATTTCTATAAGTGTATGTGCATTTTTTCTATTGATAAGTTCTTTTAAAGCCTTTACTTTATCATAGGTGTTTTCTATAAAAGATTGTCCTCCAAACCCAGGGTTTACACTCATGATACAAACTAAATCAATATCATTAATAACATCTTCTAATAAGTTTATATTGGTGTGCGGATTTAAAGCAACACCAGCTGCCATACCTTCTGCTTTTATGGCTTGTAAGGTTCTATGTAAATGCGTACATGCTTCTAAATGTACGGTTAGGTTATTGGCGCCTAAATCTGCAAATGCTTTTATATAGCGGTCTGGATCTACAATCATTAAATGCACATCTAAAGTCTTTTCTGCATGTGCCGCTATTGCTTTTACAACAGGCATGCCGAAAGAAATATTAGGAACAAAAACACCATCCATTACATCTATATGAAACCAATCTGCATTACTTTGGTTTACCATTTCTATATCTCGTTGTAAATTAGCGAAATCTGCTGCTAATAGGGAAGGGGCTACACGTTTTTTATCCATATGAAAAGTGAATATTTATTTTGATAAATCTACTCGTAAAGGTACTAAATTGATAGAATTCATTTGCATTTTTACTATGGGTTAATTGTTGCGTACAAATTCATTAAATAGTTTTTGTTCGTATTGCGCTTCTTTAGACATTTTTGATAACTATAAATCGTTCATTCCATGAGGAGAGTAGAAATGGTTTTTCCATATGGCTCTATGCTTTATAAAAAGTCTTTTTTTCTCCAAATTCATCGTCAGTATATATACCAACCCAAAATTTTAAAAAGAGTAAACTGCCAATTATTATAACTGTTATTCGTATTTTTTTGCTCAAAAGTTAAGAAGTATTAATACCAACGCTTTTTCTTTTTCTTAGAAGCTTCAGACTTTCTGCCTTTTTTGTATTTACTTCCTTCCTTTTTTTTGTGTATTTCTGGTTTCGCTTTTGGATCTAGGGGGTAAGGATGATCTTCAATAACATCAATCTGTAGTAACATTAATTTTTGAATGCTTACAACGTATGCTTTTTCATCTGCGGAACAAAGAGAATAAGAGTTACCACTTTTTCCTGCACGCCCTGTTCTACCAATACGGTGTACATAGGTTTCTGGGATATTAGGCAAGTCAAAATTTAAAACTGCGTCTAAATCATCTATATCTATACCACGAGCTGCCACATCGGTAGCAATTAAAATATTGGTTTTATTATTTTTAAAGTCGTTAAAAGCATTTTGGCGTTCACTTTGTGTTTTATCGCCATGTAAACTACTTACTTTGTAATTATTTTTAAGTAAAGTTTGTTCTAATTTATCTACACCAAATTTGGTGCGCCTAAAAATAATTGTTTTTCCTTTTATGGTATTTCTTAGCAGATGTAAACACAGCTCTATTTTGTTACGTTTAGGAACATAATATAAAACCTGATGCACATTTTTTGCAGCAGAAGAGGTAGGACTAATTTCTATTCTTTCCGGGTTTTTTAAAATAGCATTGGCTAATTGTTCTACTTTAAAGGGCATGGTAGCAGAGCATAATAATAATTGCTTGTTATCTGGACATAGACGTTCTATTTTTTTTACATCGTCTATAAAACCCATATCTAGCATTAAATCTGCCTCATCTAAAACCAAGGTTTCTATATAGTCTAAATTTAAAACATCTTGCTTGTGTAAATCTAAAAGTCTGCCTGGGGTAGCTACCAGAATATCAATCCCTTTTTTTAAAATATCTATTTGTGGCTCTTTAGAAGTACCACCAAAAACAACCGATGTTCTTAAGTTGGTATAGGTACTGTATGCTTTAAAGTTTTCTCCTATTTGTACAGCTAATTCTCTAGTAGGACTCACTACTAAGGCTCTTATTTTCTTTCCCTTTTTTACCGCATCTTGCCTATCGAATAATTGTTGTAGAATAGGTAGCGCAAAAGCAGCAGTTTTTCCGGTGCCTGTTTGTGCCGAAACTAATAAATCCTTTTTCTCTAGTACTAACGGAATTACCATTTCTTGTACAGGTGTTGGCGCATCGTAGTTTTTATCTGCAACGGCTCGTAGTAAGGGTTTTATAAGTTTTAATGCTTTAAAGGACATAGATAGCTTTGTAAATGAAGCTACAAAGGTAGGCTAAAGCTGTTTATAACACCAATAAGCCATTGTCTTTTAAGGTATTTAAAGGTTTTGAATACCAGAAAAGTTCAAAATCGGGAAAGAGGGACTCAAAATCGGCTTTAACTTTTGCATAGGAGTAAGTGTCTTCGGTTGTAGCAGCAATTTTTTCTAAAATAGAAACTAACCAATCTCCTTTTTCTTTTTCTACTGTAATATTAAAACTAGTAGCAGTATTATGAAACGTCATTTTTAAATTTTCCCAAGTACGTCCTTTTTTAGATTTTGTAATAATTTCTAATATTGGAGTGTTACCTAACCATACTATTTTAGCATTGGATTTGGTGGTAAAACTAGGTGCTATTTCTAATGCTTTTTCAATGAAATTTGGCGGAATAGTTGTTTTAGGAATTTTAAAGTTGAACCATTTTTGTAAGGGATATTCGAAACAAATACCATGCATATAATTAAAGAGCGATTTTTTTAATCCATAGCTAAATTGTTCGTGGTCTACGCCTGTGGTATCTGTAAATTGAATATCGTTATTGGCAAATGTAATTTCTTCGTATTTTGGAATAATATTATAGTCAGATGGATTTAAGCCAACAGGACTATGAGCTGTTAATGCAAATTGATGCCAGAAACCAGATTGTAATACATTCATTTGAAATAACTGGCGTACCATTTCTAAACTATCTACTGTTTCTTGTACAGTTTGTGTAGGATAGCCATACATTAAATAAGCATGTACCATAATGCCAGATTCTGTAAAATTACGGGTAACCTGTGCCACTTGTTCTACTGTAACACCTTTGTCTATTAGGGCTAATAAACGGTCCGAGGCTACTTCTAAACCACCAGATACGGCAATACAACCCGATGCTTTTAGTAAAACGCAAAGGTTGGCACTAAAGCTTTTTTCAAACCTAATATTTGTCCACCAAGTAACCGTTAGTTTTCGTTTTATAATTTCTAAAGCTAAAGCACGCATTAAAGCGGGTGGTGCTGCTTCGTCTACAAAATGAAAACCTCTTTCGTTAGTTTGTTCAATAAGTGTTTCCATACGGTCTACCAATAGTTTGGCAGCAATGGGCTCGTATATTTTTATATAGTCTAAAGAAATATCGCAAAAAGTACATTTACCCCAGTAACAACCGTGCGCCATGGTTAATTTATTCCATCTGCCATCACTCCAAAGACTATGCATAGGATTGGCAATTTCGATAACCGATATGTATTTATTTAATACTAAATCTGAATAATCGGGTGTGCCAATTTCACTTTGTTTATAATCGTTTTGTGTAGACGTGTTGTTATAAAAAACTGCTCCGTCTTTTAAATGGAAAGTGCGTTTTAAAACAGGTGTTTTACTATTGTTAGGTGCTACTATATGTTTGCTTAGCAAATCTAAAGGTAATTCGCCATCGTCTAAAGTAATATAATCGAAAAACTGAAAAACACGAGTATCTGACACCGACCGTAGTTCGGTGTTAGGAAAGCCGCCACCCATAGCTATTTGTATGTTTGGGTAGTGTTGCTTTATGTACTGAGCGCACCTAAAAGCACTGTATAAGTTTCCAGGAAAAGGAACAGAAAAACATACTAGTTTTGGTTGTACTGTTTGTAAACGCTCCTCTAGAATTTTAAGCGTAATACGATCTATATAAGTAGCTTCTTTTTGTAAGTACCCATAGAGTTCATCAAAAGAATTGGCACTTCTGCCCAAACGTTCTGCATACCTGCTAAAACCAAAATTCTCATCTATACATTCTATTATAAAATCTGATAAATCTTCTAAGTATAGGGTTGCCAAATGCTTGGCTTTATCTTGTAATCCCATAGAGCCAAAGGCCCAATCCATATCTTCTAATTGCTGAAACCTAGATGCTTCAGGCAAAAAATCAGGGGAGCATATTTGCCTGGCAAATGTAGCATTATGCCCTTGTAGAAATGAAATTATGGGTGCAATGGTTTTTAAATAGTCGCCTTGCAAGCTATAAATACGTTGACTATTCTCCGAAACAATACGATTATTAGTTGCAGCAAGTTCAAAAATAGTACTAAGGCCTTTTTTAGAAAAGAGTGCTAGAATAACTTCTATACCTAAATCTATTTGAAAGGCACTAACTTTTTTAGTATTTAAAAAGCCTTTTATATATGCTGTAGCCGGATACGGAGTATTTAGCTGTGTAAAAGGTGGAGTTATAAGTAAAAGGTCTTTCAAACGACTATTTTCTGCAAAAATAGGGCAATTGTACGGAGAATTGAGTTCTGGTTATAACTTTAATCTCTCATAAATCTAATTATGATTTTTAAAATTAGTAGAGCAGCACCTATATACACCCAAACAGATGTAGTACTTTCTTCTTTTTCTTTATATTCTATACGTGCTTTAGCTTTTTGAGCTTCTTTTGGGTCTATTATAAAATCTTTACACTCGTTTAAAAAATCTGGTTTTCTAAGTGTTAAAGAGCAAACAATTCCTGTATCACTAGATTTTCTTTTTGTACATTTTTTGCAAGATTCTAAACGTTGTAATAATTCCATAATTTTAAGTTTTGTAGGTTGTTATTTGGGATTTAATTATAAACAACTTAATAAACTTAAAATAGATGATTTTATTGTTTTAACTTATTGTAATAGTGTGCTTTATTTAAGAATAGAATATTTTTTATTCCTTTTTAGAACTACTTGTATTTCTATATTCGTATAAAGTGTAATTAGTTTCTTTAATTTTAGCAATAAGTTCGTCATAAGGAGTATCACAGATGTCTACCAAACCTATATTATAATTTTCCCCATCGAATCTGCCAGTTAAAGGTTCGTCTACATATTGGAACCAATGTGCACCAACTATTAGTGGGTTTTTTAACGCACTTTGTATGTATTTTTGATATAATTCTCCTCGATCTTCTTGGCTTTTTGCTTCTTTTACACCTACATGGTAACTACCTCTGTCTAATGCTCCAAAGTGAAATTCACCAATCATAATTGGTTTGTCTATGCCTTTAGGTAATCCTATATTTTCTACATTATACTCGTATTTATTAAAGCTAATAATATCCATATATTTACTTGCCTCTGTAAGTACTACGCTGTTATTTGCCCATGCAAATCTGCATCCTAAATAATTTTGATTTGGGGCTATTTGGTTAAGTTCCTCTTTAATAGTTTTAAAATACGCATGTGCAATTTTTTCGTAGAAGTTTGCTAAATCAGTATGTGCTTTTTCTTCATTAGGAGTAGTAGTGCTTTTTAATAAGGCTTTCCAACTTTCATAAGTGGTATCCCATACTTTATTTAAAGCACTAATATTTTTATACTTGGCTTTTAAATCATTTACAAAAACTATTTTAGCACTTTGGTTTTCAGGACTTTTTAAGGTGCTTATAGCTAAAGAGCCTAATCTGCCCCAAGACATTTCGTTATCTACAAAATAACCGATACACCAGGGGTCTCCAGTACCATTTTTTTGTGATGCCATAGATTTCTTAACTGCAATTTTAAATTTTGGGTCAAAAACATCATGAAATTTACCCCAAAAACCTTTTGAGCCTTCAATTTTTGGAGTATTTCTAATCCATATAGAACCAACATAAGGGGTTTTTTGTTGTTTAGTGGTGCTATTTTCAGAAACAAAGCCAATAGTGTTTAATCCCCAATTTTTAAAACGCATATGGGTTAAATCGCTAAAAGTACTTAGCCAATCTTTTCCGTATTTTGTGTGTAGATTTTGTTTGTAAAAATTAAATGTAGTATAGTTTTTTTTGTTTTTATAGTAGCCATGAGAACTTCCGTTTCTTTTACCATAAAAGGCTTTGTGTAGGTTCTTGTTTTCGGGTAAAACTTCAAAATAATATTCTCTACCAGTAATCCCTGTGCGAGAACCATTGGGAGATACGCAATTTACCCCACTAGTCCAGAAAAGATAACCTTCAGGGTCTACCATCCACCATTTATCATTGTATTTTTCGGTTCTAAAAAAGCCAGTAGCTTTTAATTTTGGTCCTGCTGTCCACCCGCCATAAATACTTCTGTTTTTTGGCCCAGATTCGTTTACAAGACTATTATAATTTATTTTTCCTTTTTCTTTAAGTTCTGTAGCAGAGTGTATTTTTCCTTTCCAATCTTTATGCTTGTATTGTCCAAAAGTGTCTACAAACGGGAAAAAGTTGTTAGGTTCTCTTACTTCTAATTTCCCTACAGCTCTAATATTATCTAGTGTAAAATTGCTTTCTGCATTAGAATATCTAGATCTAAATAGCAATTGGTCTATGGCATTTATATCTGTTTTTATTTTCCCTGGTGTGCCTCGCATGCCAACTATATCTAATTGTGGTGAAAATACCCAAGGAGTCCATGCTAAATTAACAGTAATGGTTTTTGTTTCTCCAGGGTTTAAATCTACATAGTTAGAGCAGTACCATCTTACCAATTCATCGGGGTCATTCCCTACAAATAACTCTACTTGTATATATTTATCTCCGGTATTTTTGGCGTCTACTTTTATTTGATAATACCCGTTTAAATTCCAAGGATTGTCTTTTGATTCTTTTAATATGATATTGGATGCCTTGCCGTTAATATTGCTATTAACTTTTAGATAAGAGTTATTGCCTATTGTAGCAATTTTAGCAATGGCATTTTTAAGGACTAATTGAGATTGATTTAAGTCGTTTTCAAAATCGAATAATAGGTTTGTTTCAATGGTGTTTTGACTATTTCCAAGGTGAAATTGTAGCGCAAAAAGTAATAGCACTAGCTTAAAAGTCATTTTAGTCATGATTGTGGTTAAATTGGTTTCTTTAAATTTAATGGAATAAGTTTGTTATTTGGATTTATGGCACTCAATAAAAACTAGACATATTATAAATACAAAAGCACCAACCCGTTAAGTTAGTGCTTTTGTGTATAGTATTTTTAGTATGTTACTAATGTACTAGTAATTTATTCTCCTAGTTCTGTGATTTTTTTCTCGTACAATTTTTTACTTTCTACAACGGCAACATTAAGTTCTGCCATAATACCCTCTACACGGCCTTCAATACTTTTCATTTGGTCGTTTATATTGTCAAATGAATTTAGAGCGGCAGCAACTTCCAATGCTTTTACCACTTCTACAGCATCTCCATGTAATATTCTAAGTTTTCCAATAGCTTTAGCAGTATTGCTTAAAGTGCCATTGTATTTAGTTTTAGCCTTTGTTATTGCACTTAATAAGGTTTTTTTAGCAGTAGCATCGCTTAAGCTATTAGTTTGCTTTTCCATAGCACTAAATAGGTTGCTAGCTTTTAATTTTAGGTCTTCGTATTCTTTGTTTAGGTTTTCTACGCGTTTATTTACTTTTTCCCAATCGCCATAAACCTTAGCAAATTCTTTGTCTTCGTTTTTGGTGTCTTCTAAAGCACTTTTTAATGCATTTAAAGAAGTTAGCCCTTTAGTAACATTTTTATTAGCATTCTTTTTCTTGTTTTCGAAGGTAGATACTTGTGATTTAAATTTTTCTTTTAATCGTATTAAATCTTCAGGACTTTTATTTTTCCAACAAGAAACAAACAATAAGGATAGTAATGTAATAGATAGTGTTCTTTTAAACATGTATTTTAAAAATTAATGGTTGCAGCAAAAATAACCATTTAGAAAATAATCTTTGGAGAAGTATATAAATTGAAAAACTCCGGTAATCAGCCGGAGTTTATTCATCAATCAAAAAACGAACAGTCATGATAAACTGTTGTTATTTTTACTAAGGAAATTAATTCCCTCAAAAAACATAAAAACTAATAATTAATTTATTAGTCGTTAAGGAAAATAAAAACTTACCCTAAGTATGTTTTTAATATTTTACTTCTAGAAGTATGCTTTAAACGTCTAATTGCTTTTTCTTTAATTTGACGAACACGTTCTCTAGTTAAATCAAATGTTTCTCCTATTTCCTCTAGGGTCATAGAATGTTGCCCTGCTAAACCAAAGTACAAACGAATAACATCTGCTTCTCTAGGTGTTAATGTTTCTAGAGCTCTTTCTATTTCTGTACGTAAAGATTCGTGTAATAAATCTCTATCTGGGTTTGGAGATTCGCCACTACGTAATACATCGTAAAGGTTAGAATCTTCTCCGTCTATTAAAGGAGCATCCATAGATACGTGTCTTCCAGAGTTTTTTAAAGATTGCTTTACATCATCAATCGTCATATCTAACTCTTTCGCAATTTCTTCAGCAGATGGCTGGCGCTCATGTGCTTGCTCTAAGAATGCAAATGTTTTATTAATTTTATTAATAGATCCAATTTTGTTTAGTGGTAAACGTACAATACGAGATTGTTCTGCTAATGCTTGTAATATAGACTGACGAATCCACCATACAGCGTATGATATAAACTTAAAACCTCTAGTTTCATCAAAACGTTGTGCTGCTTTTATTAAACCTAAGTTACCTTCGTTAATTAAATCTGGTAAGGTAAGTCCTTGATTTTGGTATTGCTTAGCAACAGAAACAACAAATCTTAAATTAGCTTTCGTTAATTTTTCTAATGCTACCTGATCACCAGCTTTAATACGCTGTGCTAATTCTACCTCTTCATCTGCTGTTATAAGGTCTACTTTACCAATTTCCTGTAAATACTTATCTAAGGATGCGGTTTCCCTGTTGGTAACCTGTTTTGTAATTTTAAGCTGTCTCATCTCAGTTTCCTTTTCCTAAATTTTAAGTACGCAATGTGCGGACTGCATATAGTTATACGTTGAAAAGTAAAAAATGTTACAATTCCGTTATTTTTTTTTCATTTTTTAGTTAAACTGCATAAAAAAGCCCTTCAAATAAGAATAAAATAATTTTTAAACATCATAAAAATTATCAATAATTATGATTTTTCTTCATTTTTATTAAGTGATTAGTGTTATTCTTTAAGGTTAATTATAGCTTATTAAAAGTAGAATAGTATTTTTAACTCAGAATACTTAAACTATTGTAGAAAATGACTAAACAACAACTTATTTTACTTATAGTGCTTTTTTTTAGTGCTATACATCTTAATGCGCAATACGATATTGTATATCCAACCTCAGAAGCAATAAGAAATCAGAATTGTCAAAAATGTTTTAGTGCCTTTCAGCAAAAACCTAAAGAAGTAGGCTTTTCTATAAAGAGAGAAGGTAGTAATCTTTATTTTGTAATTAATGATAAAAAGTGGTTTCAGTTATTATTCAGTAATAATACAGATGGTATTGCAGTTGATATTGTAGATAAAGAACGTTACGATTGTGATATGGTATTTTCTGGAGGAGGGCAGATACGAGGTGAGGTTTTAAAACCTGTGTATGCACCTAGACTAAAAAGCACCTTAAAACCCTACGAAGGAAATAGGTTTAGAACATTCGTTGGGAAGTTGCCAGCTGAATTTATGGGGAAAGAATTAGAGTATAATATTCTGTTTTTAGGAAATAAGAACCTTTGTAATTATTACACTATTTTTAATTTGCCTTCCTATAGTTTCGATTTGTTAGATATGGGAATGTATTTAGATTCTATACAATACAATGACAAAAAAGTAGCAGCAATAGAAGAAGGATTTAAAATAAAATATAAAACATTAAAATTTGAAATTCCTTTTCAGAAAAATAAATCGGAATATCTGCCTGAAGATATAAAGCCATTATACGATTCCTTGAATTTAACCGATTTTAATATTAAAACTATTGATATTAAAGCATATTCCTCTATAGAAGGAAGTTTAGAGCGTAATCTAGAATTACAAAAGCAACGAGCTAATAGTATAGCAAATGCAATGCAGAGTTACCAAACCCCTGTAATAAAAACACAAATATCGTCTTCTGAAAATTGGGTTGAGTTTTTAAATGATATTGAAGGAACAAAATACAATGATTTAAAGGCGCTAAATAAATTAGCATTAAAGAGTAAGCTAGTGGGGGCTTTTTCACAAGAATTGGAACCTATACTTAAAAACCATAGAAAAGCGATAGTAACCCTAGCTCTAGAAAAGAAAGACAAGTATAAGAAAATGAAGCTTGGGGAATTGGTAAACACATTTAATTCAGAATTAAAATTAGGAAATTTAGATGAAGCTTCTATAATACAAAACTCCTTATTTAACCGATTAAAGTACTTAGAAAACTCTCCTGATTTGTTGCAAAAGATGGAAATTCCGGAGCAATTAACGTATGCTAGATATCTTAACAATAGGAGTATGTTTAAATATGAACTTGATGATAGGCAGCTATTAATAGTAAATAATGAATTAGAAAGGCTGTTAAAATTAGACCCTAAAAATAAGCGAGTTAAATATAATCTAGCCGTTTTAAAATTTAAAATATGGAGGTACAATGTACAACCCGTGGATGATAATAAATTTAAGACTGAAATATTGGGGCTTAAAAAATATGGAATAGCACAGTCTTTAATTAATAGAATGTTGGTAAATTATCATATTATAAAGAGTGAACGTTATATGAGAAAAAGAGATTATGTTAGTAAGGATAAATCTGTTGCTTATATAAATAATAACTATAAGGGAGTCCCTTTAAGAGATATAGACTATTTTAATTTAGCTCAGTTTTTAGCGTATTATGCAAATGTGGATAAGGCTGCAGTATTATTGACCAATAAAGTAAGAAGTATAGCTATTAATGAGGATCTATTGTTTTATTATTTAAATTTAACGTTGATAAACAAAGAGCTTACCCAAACAGATGATTACCGTGCTATTATGTTAAATGCCATTAATTTAAACAAAGCTAAGTATTGTAATTTGTTTGATTCTCCCGAAAAAGATGGTGTTACTTTTCAGTTGTTAGAAGACGAATATCTTAGAGATACTTATTGTGAGAATTGTAAATAATTAAACTTAAAAGAAAACAATACAAAAGTAAAAAAGGCAGCAATTTTAAATTGCTGCCTTCTTGTTTTTTATAGGTTTAAAAAGTAAACTTAATCTCTTTTGGGTTTACGATCTCTATTATTATTTCTGTCGTTTTTTGGACGATCAGTTCTAGGTGGTCTTTCTACGTAACCTTCTGGTTTTGGTAGTAAAGCTTTTATAGAAACTTTCTCTTTACGTGTGCGTTTGTCTATGCCAAAGTATTTCACATCAAAAACATCTCCCATGTTTACCACATCGGTAACATTTTCTGTACGTTCCCAAGCTAATTCGGATACATGTAATAAAACTTCGTTTCCTGGAGCCTCTAAGTACTCAACTACAGCACCAAAATCTAACATTTTAATTACCTTTACTTCGTAAACACTACCAACTTCTGGTTTAAATAGTAAAGAATCTATTTTAGCTAAAACAGCATCAATACCTTTATTGCCAACACCTAAAACTTCTACAACACCTTCTTCGGTTACAGGGTCTTCGTTAATAACAATGGTAGTTTCTGTTTCTTTTTGTAATTCTTGAATTACTTTTCCACCAGGGCCAATTAACGCTCCAATAAATTCGTTAGGAATACGTCTTGTGATCATTGTAGGCGCATGATCTTTAACTGCTGTATTTGGCGTTTCAATAGTTTCGGTAATTTTACCTAAAATATGTAAACGACCATCGCGAGCCTGTTTTAAAGCATTTACAAGAATTTCATAAGAAAGTCCTTTTACCTTAATATCCATTTGGCAAGCAGTAATACCATCAGCAGTACCAGTTACTTTAAAGTCCATATCTCCTAAGTGATCTTCATCACCTAAGATATCAGATAAAACGGCATATTTTCCAGACTCAGTATCTGTAATTAATCCCATTGCAATACCAGAAACAGGTTTCTTTAATTGTACACCAGCATCCATCATTGCCATTGTACCTGCACAAACTGTTGCCATAGAAGAAGAACCGTTAGATTCTAAAATCTCTGAAACTACACGTACAGTATAAGGGCAATCATTAGGAACCATTCCTTTTAAGGCACGTTGTGCTAAGTTACCATGTCCTACCTCTCTACGAGATGTTCCACGGATAGGTCTTGCTTCACCAGTTGAAAAAGGAGGGAAGTTATAGTGCAAATAGAAACGTTCTTCACCTTCATAAGATGGCATATCTATTTGGTTTGCTTCTCTACTTGTACCTAAAGTAACTGTAGCTAATGCTTGAGTTTCTCCACGTGTAAATATAGAAGAACCGTGTGTGGAAGGTAAATAATCTACCTCACACCAAATTGGTCTAATCTCGTCAGTTTTACGTCCATCTAAACGTAAACCTTCGTTTAAAGTTAAATCTCTAACCGCAGCTTTTTCTGCTTTAGCATAGTATTTAGAAATTAATCCTCCGAAATCCTCTTGCTCTTCTTCAGAAAAAGAGGCTTTAATTTCTTCTTTAATTTCTCCAAATGCAGCGCTACGTTCATGTTTAGCAGAACCTGCTTGTGCTACAGCATATACTTTATCATATGCCATATCATGAATTTTTTGAGCTAAATCCGCATCTTCTCTTTCAGGCTCGTACTCGCGTACTTCTTTTTTGCCAAAAGCTTCAGCTAAAGCTACCTGAGCTGCACATTGTACTTTTATAGCTTCGTGTGCAAACTTAATAGCTTCAGTCATTTCTTCTTCAGAAATCTCATCCATTTCACCTTCAACCATCATTACAGAATCAGCAGATGCACCAATCATCATATCGATGTCTGACTCCTCTAATTGCGCTCGGGTTGGGTTAATAATGAATTCTCCATTTACACGACCAACTCTAGCTTCAGAAATTGGACATTCAAATGGGAAGTCTGATAATTGAATAGCTGCAGAAGCTGCTAAACCTGCCATTGCATCTGGCATAACTTCTGGGTCATGAGACATTAACTGTATCATAACTTGAGTTTCTGAGTGGTAATCTTTTGGGAATAACGGACGTAATACACGATCCACTAAACGCATGGTTAATACCTCACCATCACTAGGTCTTGCTTCTCTTTTAAAGAAACCTCCTGGGTAACGACCAGCGGCAGCAAATTTTTCTCTGTAATCTACCGTTAAGGGTAAAAAGTCTACATCTGCTTGCTTGTAATTGGAAACAACTGTACATAATAACATGCATTTTCCTGATTGCACAACAACGCTACCATGAGCTTGCTTTGCTAATTTTCCGGTTTCGATAGAAATTTCTCTACCATCACCAAGGTCTATAACCTCTTTAAATACTTTTGGAATCATAAATACGATTTGTAGCTTATATTATTTAAGCTAGTTAAACAATGATCTTTTCGTCTTACCTAGACGCGCTGTTGTTGTGTTGTTGTAGTTGTGTGCGACCAATGAAAAACTATAAATAAGCTTTTTGTACTCTGCTCTGAATTTTTTTCAGAAACTGTAATTGTGTTGCTAAAATAAATTAGCATAAATATAAAAGGGAAGCTTAGCTTCCCTTTTATGTATTATTTTCTAATATTTAATTCTTTAATTATCTCACGATATCTTACAATATCTGTTTTAATTAAATAATCTAATAAGCTTCTTCTTTTACCTACTAATTTTACTAGAGAACGCTCAGTGTTAAAATCTTTACGATTGTTTTTTAAGTGTTCTGTTAAGTGGTTTATACGAAAAGTAAATAATGCTACTTGTCCTTCCGTTGTACCTGTGTCTTTTTCAGACTTACCGTATTTCTTAAAAATTTCGGCTTTTGCTTCTTTTGTTAAATACATTCCAATATTTTATTTAATGATTTTTATGTATGTGATTGATTTTT
The DNA here is from genome assembly GCA_938039345.1 of uncultured Sediminicola sp. Next base: position 5,946 of record CALHVB010000168.1, on the reverse strand, counting down.
TCAATCAGGCTGCAAATATAATAATATTATTTTATGTAAGGATGTGTTTAATGTAAATACTTGTTTTTGCGGTAAAATAATCGCAGTAGAATATAAATATTAATTAAAAAGCACAGTTGTTAGGTAATGGAGTTACGTTTTCTAGTTTTGCCGCAAAACTTGTTTGTAGTTCTTCTTTTTTAAATCCACTTTCAACAGAACCTTTTAAAACATTAGGGCTATAGCCAGTATTGTTCATGTGAGCCCTAATATAAATTTCTTGTTCTTTTAGTATATTTATTGTGCCGCCAGAACGGGAAAAAGGTTGTTCGTTTACATGACTATGAGCTAAAATTCTACGGTAAATAAGATTTTCGTCTAAATCTACAACTTCCCACCAATCGGCATATTGTTCACATCCCGTATCTGGACTTTTTATAGTTACACTAAAAGTATAACTCTTTTCGTTCCCAGAAATAGAAATTTTAGTAACTTCTGCGATAAGTTTCTTGGTTGTTGTTTCTTGTTTAGGAGTACTAGAATTAGAACAACAAACTAACCATGAGATTACAAGTATAAAAAATGTTTTTATGTGTAATCTCATGAAAGTTGTTTTTACCTATGATGTAGCTCTAACTTTATTGTTTTGAATTAAATCTAAATATAGATTTATGTTCTTTTTAAGGTCTCTACGATGAGAGATAAAATCTAAAAATCCGTGCTCTAATAAAAATTCAGCTGTTTGGAAACCTTCTGGAAGGTCTTTTCCTGTAAAATCTTTTACAATTCTAGGTCCGGCAAAACCAATTAAGGCACCTGGTTCAGATATGTTAATATCTCCTAACATTGCATAAGATGCAGTAGTACCACCAGTAGTTGGGTCTGTACATAAAGATATGTAAGGAATTTCTTTTTCTGCTAATTGAGCTAATTTCGCAGATGTTTTTGCTAATTGCATTAAAGAAATAGCAGCTTCCATCATACGTGCTCCACCAGATTTTGAAATCATCATGAATGGAATTTTTTTCTTTATAGCATAATCTACGGCTCTGGCTATTTTTTCACCAACAACACTTCCCATAGATCCACCGATAAAACTAAAATCCATACAAGCTATAACGATATCTTTTCCTAACGATTTTCCAACTGCTGTTCTAATAGCATCTTTTAAGCCAGTTTTGCTTTGAGCCGCTTTTAAACGGTCAGAATATTTTTTTGTATCCTCGAACTTTAAAGGGTCTTTAGAAGATAATTTAACATCTAGTTCTGTAAACTTATTATCATCAAAAAGAATTTCAAAATATTCTTTACTGCCTATTCTAACATGATAATCGTCTTCTGGACTTACATAGAAATTTTTAGCTAATTCTTCTGATTCTACAATTTTTCCAGTAGGAGATTTGTACCATAAACCTTTAGGTGTATCTTTTTTCTCCTCTGTTGAGGTTTGTATTCCTTTTGCTGTTCTTTTAAACCAAGATGACATAGGCTAAATCTTAAGTTAAGAATATTTATTATAATGTATTTACGTTGTTTAGGTCTTCAAAAGCTTTTTTAAGACGCTCTACAAATGACTTTTCTCCTTCTCTTAACCAAACTCTAGGGTCGTAATATTTTTTGTTTGGCTCATCGCTACCACCTGGATTTCCTATTTGTCCTTGTAAATAGTCTTTTTTGTCTTGAACATAGTCTCTTACACCTGCTAAGAAAGCATATTGTAAATCTGTATCTATGTTCATTTTTATAACACCATAACTAATTCCTTCGCGAATTTCTTCTACGGTAGAACCAGATCCTCCATGAAAAACAAAATCAATATGGTTGTGTTCTACACCGTATTTTTCTGAAATGTATTCTTGAGAGTTTTTAAGAATTTTTGGTGTTAATTTTACATTTCCTGGCTTGTATACTCCATGTACATTACCAAAAGCTGCTGCAATTGTAAATTTAGGACTTACTTTAGAGAGCTCTTCGTATGCATAAGCTACTTCTTCTGGTTGCGTGTATAATTTAGAATCATCTACATCAGAATTGTCAACACCATCTTCTTCACCACCAGTAATACCTAATTCTATTTCTAGTGTCATATTCATTTTGCTCATTCTCTCTAAATAACTTTTACATATTTCTATGTTTTCTTCTAAAGATTCTTCAGATAAATCAATCATATGAGAACTAAATAATGATTTTCCTGTTTCAGCAAAATGCTCTTCACTAGCGTCTAATAAACCATCTATCCAAGGCAATAATTTTTTAGCACAGTGGTCTGTATGTAAAATAACAGTAGCTCCGTAAGCTTCTGCTAATTGATGAACATGTTTAGCACCAGCTACAGCTCCTAAAACTGCTGCTTTTTGATTTTCGTTAGATAAACCTTTTCCGGCATTAAACTGGGCACCACCATTAGAGAATTGTATGATCACAGGAGCATTTAAGCTAGCAGCTGTTTCTAATACACCATTAATAGTATCTGATCCTATTACGTTTACAGCAGGTAAAGCAAATCCTTTTTCTTTTGCGTAGTTAAAAATTTCTTGAACTTCATCTCCTGTAGCAACTCCTGGTTTAATATTATGCGCCATAATTTTGGTTTAATTTTATTTTGATTTATTAAATAGAGAACACAAAAGTAATAAAATTATTAGGTCTAAAACGGATAATTTATACCTATTTGAACTACACCGTTTGCGAAGTACTTATTAAACCATTTTTTAGAAGCTTCTTCTGCAGGGTTATATGTTTTAAACCCGTAATCTAGTCTAAAAACAAAGTAAGTGAAATCGTATCGCAAACCAAGACCTGTTCCTAAAGCCAAATCTGCTAAAGAACCAATACCTTTAAAAATAGCATCTGGGTTATCTGTGTCATCATAAACATTCCAGATGTTTCCTGCATCGGCGAATAATGCTCCTTTAAAGTTGCCAACAATAGGGAACCTATATTCTAAGTTTAATGCTATTTTAAGGTTAGCTTCATTAAAATCATTTACAGCATTTGTTGTTCCAGGACCCAAAGAATATGGGTTCCAAGCTCTATTGTCATTAGATCCACCTGCAAAGTAACTTCGAGTAAAAGGAATATTTTCAGAATTCCCATAAGGAACGGCAATACCAAAGAAGCCTCTAAAAGCTAAAACATTTGAGTTAGAAAGGTTCCAATGCTTTATATAATCTAATTCTGTTTTTATATATTGAGAGTAAGGAACACCAAAAATTAAAGTATTGTCGTTATCGTTTTTTTCTAATGCTGCTATTTTAGAAATGGCAGATAATAAATTACCAGCGCTCTCTACTTTAAATCTAAACTGATAAAAATTATTGTCATTTATATCTTTTTTATTATTTACAGAAAAAGTATAGTTACTGGTAAAAATTAAATTGTTTTCTGTAAGCCTGTTTTTACGTTCATTAATACTTCTAGTATCATTATAGGTAGTAGAGTTTACAGGGACTATTTCTCCTTTTAAAATTTCATTAATAAAACCATCTGCTCCATCAGGTATTGATAATCTAGGATTATCAGGGTTGTTAGGGTCTTCTTCAAAAAAATCAGAAAAAACAGCATATTGATTTGGGTTTGAAAATTTGCTTTCTTGGTCAAAGTCTTCAGCAATTATATCTAGTCTACTATAAGTGTTTTGGTATACTTCAAAAAAACGATTAATATTTACGTTGTTTACAAACTGAATATTTAAAAGTTCTAAGGAGTGTTTTTTACGATTAGATGGAGTCCAGTTATATCCAAATATAGTATTAAAAGTTTGCTTGTCTAGACCAATATTTTTTTGAAAACTAGTACCTATAGCTATCCTAGTTTCAGGAAGCATATAGTAGGGGATAATTTTTTTTGTATTAATAAGGGGTAGCCATATCCTTGGAAAAGTTAAATTAATATCGGCTCCAACTTCAGAAACATTTCTATTGTCGTTTGTAGCATTTCCTAAAACACCAAATGATCCTCTAACAGATACTCCTAATGTTTCTGCACCTCCAAAAACATTTCTTGTTATTAAAGAAGAGCTAAAAGCAACACCAACATTTTGTATGTTAGAGTGCGTTAAATCTGTATCAAAAGCAAAAGAATATTTTGGGCGAGCAGCCAAATATATATCTGTTGTTAATTTAGTATCTGTACTATCTGGTGTAAATTGTATACTTGGATATTTAAATGTATTTAAATTGGTAATTTGCCTATTGGTACGTATTCTGTCTAAATCTCTATAAATACTATCTTTTTCTAAAAAAATAGCATTCGTTAACGCTTTAGGTTTGTAGCGTAGTTTGTTTTTATAGTATATAGTATAATTTTCATAATCAATAGATTTTAAAGAGTCTTTTACGTTGCCATAAAGGTGATCTGCATAAATATTTATCTTTTGAAAACGATGTACTTTGTATTCTACTGTAGAGGCTTGTGTAGTTGTGTCTCCTCTCTTTTTTAAATTATCAATTTTAAGCTCAACGTCCATTTTTTGGTCGTTTTTAGCTTTAATGGTGTCTCTAAGAATATTATAGGTAATAGAGCTTTCTTGGAAATTGTAAATTCCAGAATTTCTGTAGATATAAGTGAGTCTTTCTCTCTCGTTATTAAAGTCTGATAAATTAAATTGATTTTTTGCTTTTATAAAAGAATTGTCTTTATGTATATTATAAATAGAGTCTATAGCTTTAGAGCTTATTTTTTTAGATAATGTATCTATTATATAGGGCTTTTCTAAAGTTATTTTGTAAGCTATAGTAGCTCTTTTTTTACGATTGCTAGGGTTAATAGCATAAGTTCCTGTATTATTAAAATATCCTTTGCTTGCATAATAAGCTTTTAGGCGATCTAAGGTTTTTTGTGTTTTAGAGGTGTCTATAACAGTAGGGGCTTCTCCAATCTTTTTTAGCCATTCGCTAGAACCTTTTACAAGAAAAGATTCGCCTAGTTTATCTACTTGTTTTTTTGATAAAAAATTAATGAGTTTTTGTTCTCTTTTTTCTTTTTTCTGTAACCAATTTTGGTATGATGAGTCTGGATTTTTTTTCGCTAGATTATATAGATTTAATCGCAGTGGATAACCTAAAATATTACTATTTGGTTTTTGAATTATTAAACTATAAATATCTTCATTCGATACTTTTTTGTCATTTGCAAGAATTTCATTTTTTGTAAGTAACAACTCATCGTCTTCTACCCTTTTTAGTGTATTGCAAGAACTTATTACTGTAACTAGCAATAATAAGCTTATTTTTATGCGATATTTATTTAAAAAAAAAGGGGTTCTCATTAGAAGCCAAAAATACATTATTTGTATGGTTGTTAAAAACCAAATAAAATTTATAAAAAACCTACAGCAAAAAAAGCACCGAAATTTACATGGACTCTTTGTTGTAGAAGGATTTAAAACAGTAAAAGAGCTTTTAGACTCTGATTTTAAAGCAGAAATTGTTTATACTACAGATTTGCATCTTTTTAAGAGCCAAGTAGCTGCTATCGAATTAATTTCTGAAACAGATTTAAAAAGAATGAGTGGCTTAAAAGCGCCTAATAAGGTTTTAGGAGTTTTTCATATGCCTAAATCTAAACCAATAGATTACGATAGTTGGATTGTAGCTTTAGATGATGTACGAGATCCAGGGAACTTAGGAACTATTATTCGTTTATGCGATTGGTTTGGGATACCCAATTTAGTATGTTCTTTAAATACTGTAGATTGTTATAATCCAAAAGTATTGCAAGCAACAATGGGATCTGTAACAAGGGTTAATATTAGTTATGTTGATATATTACCATTTATGAAAACCGCAAAAGTACCCGTATATGGTGCATTTATGGATGGAGCTATTGTTTATGGTGAAAAATTTTCTGAAAAAGGAATTTTAGTAATGGGAAATGAAGCTAATGGGGTTTCTAAAGAGATGGAAGCCTTAGTTGGTAAAAAAATAAGTATTCCTCAGTTTGGAGCACAAACGGCAGAAAGTTTAA
>CALHVB010000167.1 GCA_938039345.1 uncultured Sediminicola sp. | reverse complement strand
CATCTTCTCCTATTCCTTTTATAATGGAAGTATAATTCTTTTTTACTTCTTCGGTAACTTCTATATTATATTCTTCTAAATTTTTATATAATGCCATTATTATTTTAATTTATTTTTGAAATAAGATTCTAACTTTTCAATTTTTGGGTTTATAACCAATGCACAAAACGATTGTGTTTTATGACCGTTGTAATAATTCTGATGTTCTTCTTCTGCCAAATAAAAAGGTTTAGCTTCAGATATTGCAGTAACTATAGGGCTACTAAATACTTTTTCATTGGTTAGCAATTGTATAAAATCTGTTGCTTGTTGTTTTTGCTTTTCGTCCTGATAAAAAATTTCACTACGGTATTGTGTACCAACATCTCCACCTTGTCTGTTTAAGGTTGTTGGATCGTGTGTTGCAAAAAATACTTCTAGTAATTCTTCAAAAGAAATAATTTCTTCATCAAAAGTTATTTGTATAGCTTCTGCATGCCCTGTTCTACCCGTACAAATTTCTCTGTAAGCAGGATTTTTAATTGCTCCGCCTGTATAACCAGAAACTACTGTACTAACTCCTTTAAGTCTTTGAAAAACAGCTTCGGTACACCAAAAACACCCTCCGGCAAAAACAGCAATAGATTCTTTACTCATAAGCTATACTTATTATTATTTACTAAGTTAAATTGAATTACAAAACTAACCTCTATTTTTTATATCTGGCAAAAATTGCTGTAAAAACAACCACAATAGGCTTAATTTTACAATATTCCTGTTTAAAATTGCTTTCAACTACCTATATTTATTGCTTTTAAAGGTTATTTAATGATAAAAGCTAAAAACATCCGAAAATTTTACGGAGAGCTTCAGGTTTTAAAAGGAGTAGATTTACACATAAAAAAAGGAGAAATAATTTCTATTGTAGGGGCTTCTGGCGCTGGTAAAACTACCCTATTACAAATTTTAGGGACCTTAGACATACAATCTAATGTTACAGATAGTTCTTTTATTATTAATGATATTGATGTAAACGCTCTTTCTGAAAAATCTTTAGCCAAATTTAGAAATGAACATATTGGTTTTATTTTTCAGTTTCATCAATTATTGCCAGAATTTACTGCTTTAGAAAATGTTTGTATTCCTGCTTTTATAAAAAAAACACCAAAGGCCAAAGCGGAAACTAGAGCTAAAGAGTTATTAGATTTTTTAGGGTTATCGCATAGATATCACCATAAACCAAACGAGCTATCTGGTGGCGAACAACAACGTGTAGCTGTAGCAAGGGCTTTAATTAATAATCCATCTATAATTTTTGCTGATGAACCAAGTGGCAATTTAGATTCTGAAAGTGCCGATAACCTACATAAATTATTTTTTAAATTAAGAGATGAATTTGGACAAACCTTTGTTATTGTTACGCATAATGAGGAGTTAGCAGATATGGCCGACAGAAAACTAACCATGGTAGATGGTTTAATTACCAACTAAAGTCTGTATTTACCATGAATAAAGCGGAACTAAAAGACTTTTTAGACCAAAAGGTTATACAATACAACAAGCCAGATTTTTTAGATACAGACCCTATACAAATACCTCATCTTTTTTCTAAAAAAGAAGACATAGAAATCATTGGTTTTTTAACCGCAACCATAGCTTGGGGTAATCGTAAGAGTATTATTAACAATGCTAAAAAATTAGCAGATTTACTAGGCAATTCTCCTTACGATTTTGTGCTAAACTACAAAGATGATGCTACTGAAAACCTTAATGACTTTGTACACAGAACTTTTAATGGTATAGATTTGGCTTACTTTATAAAAGCGCTACAACATATTTATAAAAACCATGATGGATTAGAGGCTTTATTCTTAAAAAATGTAACTAACAACTCTTTACAACACTCTATTTCTGAATTTAAAAAAGTGTTTTTTGAAATTCCACACCCAAAAAGAACTACCAAACATATTTCTGACCCCTTAAAGGGTTCTGCTGCAAAACGTATTAATATGTTTTTACGTTGGATGGTTAGGGATAATCATACTGGTGTAGATTTAGGCATTTGGAAAAATATACCTACATCTTACCTATCGTGTCCGTTAGATGTACATTCTGGTAATGTAGCAAGGAAATTAGGTTTATTAAAACGCAAACAGAATGATGCTAAGGCGTTAGCAGAATTAGATGCATCTTTACGAAAACTAGACCCTATAGACCCTGTTAAATACGATTTTGCCCTATTTGGCTTGGGTGTTTTTGAAAAATTCTAAGACCTTTATTTTATGCAAAAAAAATAGAGGACTCATATAATTTAATATTATACTTATCCCCTATTTTAAAGGTTAGTGTTCTAACTATTATTAATACAACGTATTTATAATTTCTTGTGGTAATAATACTTTATTTACTATATGTATTACTCCTTTTAATATTTCTTTATCTGTAGCTGTTACTTTAGCTTGTGTATCTGTTTTGTCCAATCGTTAATGCTAATGTTTCTCCTTGCGCTGTAGGTAATATTTGTTCGTTTGTTAATTCATTAGCATATAGTTTACCAGACTCTATACAATGGTATTTTAATATTTCTACCAAAACAGCCATTTCCTCTTTAGTATTAAAATCAGCTATAGTATCATACCCATCTAAAGAATCAAATAAATCTAAAAATGCCTGGTTCGTTGGTAAAAAGAAAGTAAACTCACTATTTAACGCTGTCTCGAACCTATCTCCTATTTTTAAGAATAATTGATAAACCTGATCACTTTCTTCTAATCTTTTAATATAATTCTGAATGGTAATTGTTGCCTTAGTTTTAATATCCTCTAAAATAGATTCTGGTATTAAAATTCTATCTACCGTATGTATAACTCCATTTTTTGCTGTTATATCTGTTACCATTAGATCTGCTGATAAAGTAGTAGCATCTACCAAAGCATATCCGTCTTTTGTTTTTACTACTTCTAAAGTATTTGCTGTAAATAAAGTGTTTATGTTCCCTAGGGTTAAATCTGATGCTTTTAATTTTTCTGGAACTACATGGTATAATAACACTTCTCTTAAAATAGCTATTTCTAAATCGGTATCTATATCTTCTAAACTTTTAACAGCACCTCCAAAAAGCGAAAATACTCCCAGTAAGGCTTCGTTAGATGGAGCAAATACTGTAAACGGACCATCTTCTCCTAAAACCTCTAAAAGCCCCGTTAATTCTAATACTTGTTTTAAAAAAGATAATTCATCGGTGTTTTCTACCAGCTCTTTTATGGTTAATGCTTTAGTTTCTTCTAATTGATCTAAAAACTCTTGCACTTGTGCCGGAATTAGTATTTTATCTATTACATGCACATACCCATTAGAGGCTTCTTTATCTGTTATTAAAAAATTAGCATTAGTTGCAGAAGCGTCACTTATTACATAAGCATTTTCTGATGCAATTACTTCTATAAATTCTCCTGTGAATAACGCTGGCTCAGTACCAGCTACTAAATTAGAAGACGATATTC
>CALHVB010000166.1 GCA_938039345.1 uncultured Sediminicola sp. | reverse complement strand
CGTACTCTAATAGTTTATTATAACTTTCCTTAGCTTTTTTAAACTCCCATAGTTTAAGATAAGAGTAGCCTAATTTATTGTATATATATGGTTTTTCTTCTCCTAACTCCAATAAGCTATTAAATTGCTCTATGGCTTTCTCGTGCTCTTCGTTATTAAATAGAGTTAATGCCTTTAAATTTATTAGGGATACATCATTTTTATAAAACTGTAAACCCATATTAATGTATTTTAAACTTGGGTTAGGCTCTTTCATTACCAAATAATGTTTGCCTAATTTAAATAAACTTCTAAGGTGCGTACTGTCTATAGCAACAGCTTTTTTGTATGCATTTATCCCTTGTTCTTTTTTATCTAATTTATATAGTATTTCTCCTAAATAATAGTAGTATTCTGGGTTTTCACTATTCTTCTGCGTTAAATCTGTAAACAAGGTCTCTGCTTTGTTTAACCTTTTTAACTTAAAATAAAGCTTTCCTAATTCGTATTTGGCTATTTCTAAGCTAGCATCTTTAGTAATTATACGCTCATATTCTAAAATACTTTTATTCCTGTAACAAATCATTAGTATATTAGTCTTATATAGAAAATATATAAATGGATATTGCTTTATTAATTTTGGGGTTGTTATGTATGGTTTTAGGAATTATAGGTAGTTTTTTACCTGTATTACCTGGTCCGCCTATTAGTTGGCTGGGTTTATTATTTCTTTTTCTTACCAAAGCTATCCCTAATGATTGGGTATTTTTAGGTATTACGCTAGTAATTGCGATTGCTGTTTTTATTCTAGATTATATTATCCCTGCCATGGGCACAAAAAAATTTGGCGGTAGTAAAGCCGGCATGGTGGGTACAACTTTAGGGCTTATTGTTGCGTTAATATTTCCCATTTTAGGCGTTTTTGGTATTGTTGTATGGCCGTTTGTTGGGGCTCTTGTAGGCGAGCTTATAAATAAGGCCGATCAGAAAACGGCATTAAAAGCTGCTTTTGGTTCTTTTCTTGGTTTTTTAACTGGTACTTTTTTAAAGTTCTTAGTAGCTATTGTTTTTCTAGGTTTATTTATTACTAAAGCTTGGGATTATAAAAACGAGCTATTTCCTTTTTTTAGTTAACATTAAAAACAAAAAAAGCCTTCCGTACTGGAAAGCCTTTCATTGGTTTAAACTAACATTTTGTTAGGTTACAACCTACATCTTAATTTAAAAAATTAAGATACAACACAACGCTGCAAATATAGAAAAGTTTTTTTCTTGTACAGAATTCTTATAATTTATTTAAAAAGATGGTTTGCTTATAGGAAAAAATCGAAACCAGATTCTTCTAATACCTTATACTTATCATAATCAAAGGTATACAAGTACGCTCCTTTTTTAGAAGTGGTTTTATCTTTCTCATCTAGCTTAATAAGTAAACCAAAAGACAATAGTTTTTTTCTAAAATTTCTATTATCCAATGGGCGTTGGTATATGGCCTCATATAAACTTTGTAACTGTGGAATAGTAAATTTTTCTGGTAACAACTCTAAACCTATGGGTCTTCTTCTTGCTTTAATTTTTAATCCTTCTAAAGCATCTAAAACCATTTCATTATGATCTAAAACTAAATCTGGCAACTCATCAACAGAAAACCATTTTGCTCCATGTTTTTCTACCAATTCTTCGTTATAATCGTCTACTCTAATTAATGCATATTGTCCAATAGAAATACACCGATCACCAGAATCCCTATCTACTTTACTGTACACTTTTAGCTCTTCTAAAAAAATATTTTCTAAGCCTGTAAATTGCATTAATATACGCATTGCTGCGTCAGTAACACTCTCATCTTCATTAACAAAACTTCCGATAAGAGACCAATGTCCTACAAATGGAGCTATACGCCTTTTAAATACTAATAATTTTAAACGACCTTGATCAAAACCAAAAACAATACAATCGGTAGCTACTAGTAATTTATGTTGCTTTATATACATTTTATTTTCTTCCAATTTTCTTGTTTTTTGAATAATGATAATAGCTAAAATATTAAAAATAGATTCATTTTTGTTATGGATATACATTTAATAATTGGCAACATTTCTTAAAAAATAATGTTTAATACTTAAAAAGCATCTTAAACCTATGAAATCTAATGCGCTCTTACTTATTTTATCTGCATTCTTATTTCTTGGGTTTACAAGTAAAAAATTAGCCCCTAATAAAAAACAAAATCATATTAAAAAAGCTAAAAGTTGGTTATTGCATATGCAACAGCCTAATGGCTTGCTAGAGAGTGCTGAGCATACCAATTTCGTTTCTCTATACGATAATTCTTTAGCTGCACTAGCTTTTATTGCTACTGATAAAATTAAAAATGCTGAAAAAATATTTGATTTTTACAACTCAAGAATCAATCATGAATTATTAGCTAATTCTGGTGGATTTTATCAATGTAGAGATAAAAATGGTGCAAACGGTAACCGTACCTGGATGGGAGATAATGCATGGTTACTTATTGCTTTAAATAATTACCATGCAAAAACTAAAAACAATAAATATAAAACCTTAGCAAAAGCTCTAGAACAATGGCTCCGTTCTTTACAAGATACAGATGGCGGACTTTGGGGAGGCTATAACGAGGATGGTACTCGCATCCATAAAATAACTGAAGGAATTATTACTGCTTTTAATGCCGTGGAAGGTTATGATAGTTTTCATAAAAACATACTTCGCTATTTAAAAGAAGAGCGTTGGAATACTAAGGATCAGCTTTTAGTTGCCTGGCCAAACAATCCTGATTATTACTATGCAATGGATTTACATGCCTTAGGCTATCTTATTTTAGAAGATTTCCCTAAAGAAACACTAACAAAAGCTAATCGTTATTTAAATACACAAATAACTACTGCTACTAATACAAAAATAACTGGCTATTGTTTTGATGGTGATAAAGATGTTATTTGGTTAGAAGGTTCTGCACAAATGGCATTAGCTTACAAAAGGGCAAATATTACTTCCAAAGCCAAAGTTCTCTTAAAGGATATAGAAAAAACGTTTATCACTAGTTCGCTTAATAATAATACTAGTGCTATTCCTTATACCAGTAACCAAGGAACAAATTTTGGCACCGAAATACTATGGAACCATACTGATAAATTAGCTGCAGTATCTTCTACAGCTTGGTATATTTTTGCTAAAAAAAACTTTAACCCTTTTACAATTGAAGGCTGTAAACATATTCCTGAAGCCGATAAATTTTGGTTAAGACCAAAAGAACGTTAAAGAGAATCGTTAAACTTAAAATAGTTTACCGCATTATTGTAACATATATCCTGAACCATTTTTCCTAAAAACGCTATATCATTAGGAACTTCTCCATTCATTACATCGTTCCCAATAATATTACATAAGATTCTTCTAAAATACTCGTGCCTAGGGAACGATAAAAAACTTCTACTATCTGTTAACATACCTACGAACCTACTTAACAAACTTAAATTAGATAGCGTATTAATTTGTTTTTCCATACCATCTTTCTGGTCTAAAAACCACCAAGCGGCTCCCCATTGCATTTTCCCTGGAAGTTCACTTGTGTTAAAATTCCCCATCATAGAAGCAAATACCTCATTATGCGCTGGGTTTAAGTTATAAGTAATTGTTTTGGCTAATTTATTTTGACTATCTAATCTATTAAAAAATTGAGATAAGGATGTTGTAAAGGAATAATCTCCAATAGAATCGCAACCAGCATCTGCCCCAAACTGTTTTATGAGTCTACTATTATTATTACGTATAGGTCCTAAATGATATTGCTGCGCCCATTTCTTTTTATGGTACATAGTTGCTAAATAATACAATAGACAAGATTTATATTGTTTTATCTCTTCTGCTAAAAGTACTTTTCCTTGAATCTTCTTTTTTAGAATTGCATCAACTAAATCGTCATTAAAATCTATTGCCGAGAATTCTCCTGTAAGTCCATAATCTGACAATCTACATCCATTTTCATGAAAATAATCTACTCTATTTTGTAGCGCATCTAACAAGGTATTTAAACTTTCTATATTCTTATCTGTAACTGTAGAAAGTTTTTTTAAGTAGGATAAAAATTGAGGATTATCTATTCCTATAATATTGTCCGACCTAAATGTAGGTAATACGCGAGTATTAAAATTTCCTTTTTTTATCTGTTGATGCCATTGTAAATTATCTGTTGGATCATCTGTAGTACAAACCAACTCTACATTAGCTTGTGCTAATAATTGCTGCGCTGTTGTTTCTTGTAAATAAGCCGATGTTTCTTTATAAATAGCATCGCAAGAACTAGGTTGCAATAAATCCTTAATACCAAAATAATGCTTTAACTCTAAGTGTGTCCAATGAAACAATGGATTCTTTAAAGTATAAGGCACTGTTGCTGCCCACTTTCTAAATTTTTCTTCGCCTGTAGCATTACCTGTAATATAAACCTCATCTATACCATTGGCACGCATAGCTCTCCATTTATAATGGTCCTCGGATAACCATGCTTCAGTAATATCTTTAAAACCAGTATTACTTGCTATTTTCTCTGGAGATAAATGATTATGATAATCTATAATAGGCATTTTAGCTGCATAATCGTGATACAGTTTTTGTGCAACAACTGAATGCAATAAAAAATTATCATTCATAAAAGAAGCATCTTTTTTCATAACTCTAAACTTCTTTTTATTCCTAATTCTAATCCCCTTATTTCTGCTAAGCCTTTTAATCTGCCTATAGAAGTGTAGCCACAATATGCACTTTGCTGTTCTAAATCGTGTAGCATTTGGTGCCCGTGATCGGGTCTCATAGGCAAGTTAACTCCTCTTTCTTTTTCAATTTTTAAAACGGCTTCTACCACTTTATACATATCTGTTGAACCTTCTAAATGGTTGTCTTCATAAAAACTACCATCTGCTTCTCTACGTACATTTCTAAGGTGTAAAAAATGAATTTTATTAGCAAACTTAGTGATCATTTTAGGCAAATCATTAGCAGGGTTTGCTCCTAATGACCCT
>CALHVB010000165.1 GCA_938039345.1 uncultured Sediminicola sp. | reverse complement strand
GCAACATGCGTGGGTGATAGCTTGAAGTTCCACCTGATTTATAAGTGGCTTCAATAGCACTAATATCAATAGAGTCAAGAATATGACTCACTATGCGAACTGGATGATTGGCATCGACATAATCATTATAACTTGGAGGAAATAAATGAATACTATCTTAATCGTAAGGCTTATAAACTACGTTAGATTTCATACCTTTAAAATACAAAATCTAACAAACAAAAAAAAGACTGCCTTTTCAGACAGCCTCTAATTATAGTTTATGTAAAGGCTTATTTTTTGTCTTGTAGCGCAAATATTTTACGTAAAGTATCTGTAGTTCTAGAAGAAAGCTTAGTTCTAATTTCGTTTTCTTCTACTGCAATCATTGTATAAACACCAGTTAATGCTTGCTGAGTAACATAATCTGTTAAATCTGGATTAACATCATTCGTAAGCGGTAAATTATTATACTTAGTAATAAGGTTACTCCATATTTGGTCTGCACCTACTTTTTTAAAGGAATTCTGAATTACAGGTGAAAATTTTGAGTACAGAGCCGTTTGAGTTGTATTAGTTAAATACTGGGTAGCAGCATCGTTTTCTCCTAATAATATAGTTTTAGCATCGTTAAAAGACATGCCTTTTACAGCATCTACAAAAATAGGAGTAGCCTCGCTAACCGCATCTTCAGCAGCCCTGTTTAATACTTTTAAGCCTTCGTCTGCTATTTTACTTAAACCTACTTTACGTAAGGTATTATCAACTTTTTGTAATTCTTCGGGTAATAAAATTTTAACCAATTCATTAGAAAAGAAACCATCTTTTTGGGTAAGCTTACTTACTTGTTTTTCTATACCTAAGTTTAAGGCTTCCTTTAAACCATTAGCAATTTGGTCATTTCCTATCTGACCCGATGTTTGTGGTAATTGGTTTATTACTTGTTGCAATTCTCCACATGCAACACATTGGAAAATTAATACGAAAAGAACTATTTTTTTTATCATGATTAGGGGGATTAGTTTTTAGGTGAAAATTACTGTTTTATTGTTATATACAATTGTTTTTCTATCTATATGTAGTTTTACACCTCTAGAGAGCACAATTTTTTCTAAATCTCTACCTTTAGAAATAAAATCTCCAATGCTGTGGGAGTGTGTAACGGTAGTAACATCTTGTTCTATTATTGGGCCGGCATCTAACTCCTCGGTTACGTAATGACTTGTAGCGCCAATTATTTTAACCCCTCTTTTATAGGCAGCATGGTAAGGTTTAGCTCCCGCAAAAGCAGGTAAAAAAGAGTGGTGTATGTTAATAATATTATCAGGATACTCGTTTATAATTTTACTAGTTACAATTTGCATGTATCTAGCCAATATAATAACATCTATTTGGTGTTTCTTTAGTAATTCTAACTGTTTGTTTTCGGCTTCTTCCTTTGTTTCTTTAGAAACAGGAATGTGGTAAAACGGAATATTAAATTGTTTAGCTATATATTCTAAATCTTTATGATTGCTAAGAATAAAAGGAATTTCTACATTAAGTTCTCCAGAGTTAAATCTACTTAATAAATCGTATAAACAATGGTTGTATTTAGAAACAAATAATGCCATTTTTAGTTTTACATTCCTTAAATAAATATTCCAATTCATTTGGTAAGGGCCTTCTAAATCTTTCTTAAAAAGTGCTTTAAGATTTTCTAATGTAATAGTGTCAGCATCAAAATCACTTTCTAAACGCATAAAAAACATATTAGACTGTTTGTCTACATGCTGGTCTATGTATATAATGTTTCCGCCATTGTCATGAATAAAACCAGTTACAGTACTTATAATTCCTGATTGATCCGGACAATTAATTAATATCGTTGTTTTCAATATAAATATTTTAAAATAATATCAAATTTAAGCAACACAAGTAGTGCAACGGCGAATATCAATAAAAAAGTCCGAAATGCAATAAAAAAGATGTCTTTATGCTAAATAATGAGGTTTGTGCTAAAAGAAGATATTTATAAGTCTTTATCTCCTTTTCTTTTTATGGAGCGTTTCCAAACTTTATAAAGAATTCTAAAACTTTTAATTTCTTTGCGAAGTAAGTTAATGTATTCTTTTTCTTTAAGGCCATCCATCTCTAAACCTTTACAATAAGAAAGAATATTGCGAGTCATTATGTTTATTAATAAAACATTTTTAGCTCTAACGTAATTAGAATTAGAGTGCTCTGCTTGTGCAATTTTTTGCGGAATAATAATAGCATCGGTAAGTAGAGAATCTGCAATATTATCTCTTAGGCTATTAGATTTGTACAATTTTAATAGATCTTTGTTGTAAGAAACATAGGAAGCAATTTCTCTACTCATGTTACATAAGTCTAGTGCTTTTTTATAAACAGGTATGGTTCCTAAATTTTTTACAGACATTTCTATACTAATAGTATTATTATATATAAAATTACGCCCTAATTCTGTATCTTATCTTTTCTTTATATAGTTAAAAGTTTGTTTTACTATTGATTATAAGTATTTTTACACTTTAAGTTTCGATTATGAAGATTGATGATTTAAGCTGGGAAATATTAAAATGTTTGCAAGAGAATTCAAGAATTTCTTTTGCAGATATTGGCAGAAAAATTGGATTAACACCACCTGCAGTAGCAGAACGAGTTAAGAAAATGGAAGATATAGGTGTGCTATCTGGTTATAAAGCGGTTGTGTCTTACACAGAAACTGGGTATCAATTAAAAGCAATTATTACCTTGCGAGCTTTTATGGGAAAATTAAAACCATTTTTAGAATTAGTAACCTCTTTTGAAGAGGTTGTAAACTGTTATAGAATTACGGGGAATGAAAATATTATTATGGAAGTAGTTTTAAAAAATCAATCCCATTTAGAGCAATTTATAGATAAGTTAATACAATATGGAGAAACCCGTACACATATTGTTTTATCAGATGTAATAGCTAATGCTCCTATTAAAAAGAATAGTTTTTAAAGTCCTTTGTATCTTATATAATAAGTATTAAATTTAATCTACAGTAGAAAAATATAGAATGAAGAATTTATTTGATTTTAAACATTTTAGAGGAGACATATTTGGTGGTGTAACAGCAGGGATTGTTGCTTTACCCTTAGCCTTAGCATTTGGAGTAAGTTCCGGATTAGGCCCTAGTGCGGGTCTCTATGGTGCTATTTTTGTAAGTTTTTTTGCTGCACTTTTTGGAGGTACAAATACTCAGATTTCAGGTCCAACGGCACCAATGACAGCCGTTAGTATGGTGGTTATTGCAGGTATAATAGCCACTTTCGAAGGGAATGTTGCTAAAGCTATGCCAGCCATTTTAATGGTTTTTTTATTAGCAGGACTAATGCAAATTGTACTGGGTTTATTAGGTTTGGGAAAGTATATTAAATACATTCCTTATCCTGTAGTTTCTGGGTTTATGACGGCTATTGGGGTTATTATTTTAATAACTCAAATACTACCTTCTGTTGGGTATTATCCAAAAGAAGATATGGAATATGTAAATCAGTTTAAACCTTTAGCAGAAGAAGTAATTCTAGAAAATATTTTAAAGGAAGAGGCTAATGAAGGTATTTTGGTTTTAGAGAATTTTAAAGAAACCGTTACAAGGGCAGAAAAAATTACCAGTGAGCACGTTTTAAAAGAATCTAAAATATTGGCAGGGAAAAATGCATCTGGAGTTATAGGTGCGTTAAAAGTATTGCCAAGAGCATTAAAAAATATTAATTGGCTAGAGTTGTTACTCGCATTAGGCACCATTGTAATTATTTACGGATTTAAAAAAATAACAAAAGTAGTTCCAAGTACTTTGGTTGCTCTGTTAGTAATGTCTGGTATTGCAATGGGTTTTGGTTTAGAATATAGACCTATAGAAGAAATACCTAGCGGATTACCAATCCCTAATTTAGAAATTTTTACAAGTTTTAGTCTGGGGTCTATTTCGCCATATATATTTACGGCATTAACACTTTCGCTTTTAGGAGCAATAGATTCGCTATTAACCTCTGTTGTTGCAGATAATATGACCAAAACAAAGCATAAGCCTAATAAAGAATTAGTAGGGCAGGGTGTAGGAAATAGTATTGCGGCATTATTTGGTGGTATTCCAGGAGCGGGAGCAACCATAAGAACGGTGGTAAATATTAATGCAGGGGGTAAAACACGTTTATCTGGAATGATCGCGGGTGTTTTATTACTATTTATACTTTTAGCTTTAGGGCCTATAGCATCTAAAATTCCGGCAGCAGTTCTGGCAGGAATTTTAATTACAGTAGGTATAGGGGTTATGGATTATAAAGGATTAAAAGCAATACCTTATATGCCAAAACCAGAAGTGGTAGTAATGTTGGTGGTATTGGTATTATCATCGGTTTGGAACTTAGTATATGCAGTAGGAATAGGTTTAATACTTGCATCGTTAATGTTTATGAAAAAGATGGGTGATTTAATAGCAAAAAGGTCAGATGTAACCCCATTATATCAGGAAAACAAATGGTTAAGTAAATATGATTTTTCTGAAAAGTTACAAAAAGAGACTTTTATTAAATATATAAAAGGACCTTTATTCTTTGGCTCTACAAACGATTTTCAAGATTTAGCCAAGCAAATACCAGAAGAAGCATCTATTGTAATTATTAGAATGGATAGAATGCAATATATAGATCAGTCTGGACTTTATGCATTAGAAGATGTTTTAACAGAGCTTTTAGAGGAGAATAAAACTATATATTTGGTAAACCTTGTACAGCAACCAAAATACATGATGGAGACTATTGATATTATTCCAGATTTAATCCCTAAAAAACATATCTTCAAAAACTTTGAAGATTGTTTAAAATGGGTAAAAGAGAACGAAGGAAATAAGTATATAGAACAGAAATAAAAAAGACTTACTTCTGTTTTTATTGGGTGAAATAGATTTTAGTTTTTAAATTTCATACATAATTATAGGAGTTAAATATTATTATATTTTTTAAAAACTACATTATTATTAGAATTTTATGCAGGATAAAGAATTAGTAACAGCCACATTGGAGCAAACAAAAGGAGAAGAAAATTTTTTAGATAACATTGTAAATTTGTTAAGCATAGAACCAATGGATGCTGCTATTTTTATAGGAAAAATTATTGGTGCAGGACTTATCCTTTGGGTAGGTTTTAAAGTGGTAAAAAAGATAGTAGAAATATTAGGTAAAGCATTAGAAAAAGCTGGTTTTTCGGATACGTTAAGACCTTTTTTATCTTCTTTAGTTAGCGTAGTTTTAAAAGGAGCTGTATTGTTTGCGATAGCAACTGTTTTAGGAGCAGATTTAACAGGCTTAATGACTATTTTGGCAGCAGCTGGTTTTGCAATAGGTATGGCATTACAGGGGAGTTTAGGAAATTTTGCATCTGGTTTGTTAATTTTGAGTTTAAAACCTTATAAAGTTGGCGATTGGATTCAGGTAGATGAGAAATTTGGTAAGGTGTCCGAGATAGGAATCTTTAGTACCGATGTGCTAACACCAGGGAATAAAATATTAATAATACCGAACTCCAAAATAACAGATTCTGTAGTAACTAACTTCTCTGAAAAAGAAAAAATTAGATTAGAATTAGAGATTACAATGCCTTACGTAGAGAGTTTTCCTAAGGTAAGTAAAGTAATAATGGATGCCTTATCTACCATACCTAAAGTAATGATGGATCCTGCTCCAGAAATAGGAATTCATAATTTCGATTCGCATAGTGTACAATTGTTAGTAAGACCATACGTAAAACCAGACGATTTTTGGGAAGTTACTTTCGAGGCTAATAAAGTTATAAAAAGTGCATTTAATTCTAACAATATAAAAGTAGCCTACTCAGAAGGAATGGAGTTAGGAGAAATAGGAGAGTAAACAACCTTGGGATAAGACCCCGGCATTAATTTTAAAATACAATTTATATTTAAGGAAAGCCTTGGAGCATTTAAATATCGATTATTTAGTAAACCTATTTTAATTATTAAAAATTGAAGTGAATTAAAATGTTTAAATTTATAAACAATGTTTTTGGTTAGATTTTTGATGCTTCTTTTTTTATGAAAAAAATAATACTTCAAGTTGTACTCTTATGTTTTGTTGTGCATGCAACGGCACAAAAAGAAATAATACTAAAAAAAGGTGTTGTAATAGATTCGGTTAAATTAAACGATTCATCTTTAGAGAGCTATTCTCTTTATTTGCCAAGAAAATACAAGGCTACAGAGAAATGGCCTATTGTTTTTGTTGTAGATTTAAAAGGTAAGGGTAGTAATGCTATAAGTTATTTTAGAAGAGCAGCAGAAGAGCAAGGGTATATAGTGGCAGCTTCTAATAACACAAATGATACCTTATCTACTTCGCAAAATATATTGGCATTTAGTAAAATGTATAATACAGTAATTGCTGCTTTTTCTATAGATGAGAATAGAATGTATACTTCTGGTTTGGCAAATGGAGCAAGATTAGCTTCTGCCTTACCCGTTTTTATCAAAAAAATAAAAGGAGTTATTTCATGTGGGGCAGGGATTAATAATTCAGAGTTTATAAGTAATCAGCAAAAACCTTATTATTTTATAGGGATAGTAGGAAAAGAAGATTACAACTATACAGAAATGATTAAGCTTAGAAAAGTGCTTAATTTTAGAAAAATACCTAACGAATTATTAGTTTTTGATGGTGCAGCAGTTTGGCCACCTCAAAAATATATTAGAGAAGCGCTGCAATTATTGCGCATTTCGGCTATGTTTAAAGGTTATGAAGAAAAGAATAGCGATTACATTAAGCAATCGTATACAAGAGAAGTAGAAAAACTAGAAGAGTTAAAAGCAACAAAAAAACTATTAAATTACAATAGCGAATTAGATAAGACAATAAGCATATACAATTCTCATTTTAATATTGATTCTTTAATTGAAAAAAGAAAAGAGCTTAAAAAAAATAAACTATTTAAGGAATTAAAGAGAAACCAAAAAGCAATTTTTTTTAATGAAGGTCTTATAAAAGAAGAATACTCATATGCATTGGAAGAAGATGTGGCTACCTATAATTTTAATAATTTAGGGTGGTGGAACTACCAAATGGGGAAAATAAACGAACGTATTAAGAGTAAAAATAAGCCCACAGCACAACAAGGGAAAAGACTTTTAGGTTATGTAAATGCATTAACCAATGAAACTATAGGGATTTTAAATGCAGAAAAAACTTTAGATGAAGAAGCATTGAGTTTTTTATGGATGTTAAAAACAATTGTAGCTCCTAAAGAATATAGTAATTATATAAAAATAATAGCCAATAGTGCTAAAAATGAAGATTTTGATACGGCCTTATTTTATTTAGAAGAGCTATTAAAAAACGGATACACAGATAAACAATCTTTATATGTTATTGAGCATACAGGCTTGTTAAAAATCACCTCGGAATATAATGCTATTGTGGCTAAATATTTAAAAGAAGCTCGGTATGAGCTTATTGAAGAGTAAGAGGTGTAATATAAAAACACCCCTTATTCTTTTATTCCTTAACCGTATTTCTAAGCTTTTTCTTTAATAGGAATAAAATTAGGATTCCTAATAGACAAATAAAAGTAACGCCGTACCAAGTAGCATCATAGCCAAAATTTGCAATAGATTGCATTCCTGAGTTATGAGAAAAAATATGCGATATAGAAAAAGAAATACTATATAAAGCCATATATTCTCCCAGGTTACCACGTTTAGCTCTTTCCATGGCAATGGCATTAGAAAACGGAAAAGCAATCATTTCTCCAATCGTCATAAAAAGAATACCGATAACTAAAATTCCAGTCCATGAAAAAATATTTAAAACTAAAAAACTAAGACCTACTAAAGTTAATCCAATAATCACATTTGTAATTTTTGACCAGTTTTTAGTTTCCATATATTTTATTAGCGGCATTTCTAGTGCAAAAACACAAAAACCATTCATAGCTAATAGTAAACCAATTTCAGATTCTGATAAAGCATGAATTTGGTTGTAATATACGGGTATAGTAGAAAAGTATTGCACAAAAGCAAAGCCAAATAAAACCATAGCAGCAATAAATAACAAATAAGGTTTATCTGTATAAGCAGATTTAGGGCTCGTATTTATAATAGTATCTAAAGCTTTTACTTTTTTAGGATTTAGAATTAATAGTAATAGTAAACCCGCTGTAATACAGGTAAAACCATCTGCCCAAAATAAAGACGTATAGCCCCAATAGCTAATAATAAGACCACCCAACGCAGGGCCTGCAGAAAACCCTAAGTTAATTGCAAGCCTAATTAAAGATACAGACCTTGTTTTATTCTCTGGTTTACTATAAGTACTTATAGCAACAAACACAGCAGGTCTAAAAGCATCTGCAATAGTCATTAAAGCAAAAATACCAAAGCACATCTGCCAGAAACTAGTAAGAAACTGAATAATAAAGAAAAAAACTCCACTAAAAAGCAAGCTTAAGAACATTACTTTATAAGCACCATATATATCGGTTAGTTTTCCTCCTATCCAAGTTCCTAATAAGGAGCCAAGCCCAAAAAATGTCATGATACTACCAACATTTTCTAAAGTTAAACCTAGGTGTTGTGTTAGGTATAACGATAAAAAAGGAATTACCATAGTACCAGCTCTATTTATTAGCGTTATTAGAGAAAGCCACCATACTTCTTTAGATAGCCCTTTAAAAGAATTAAGGTAATTGTAGTACATTTTTTTCATTGTAAAAGCATATTAAATAAAAAAAGCCTGACGATATCGCCAGGCTTTTATAGGATTAAAATTTATTTCAATTTTAAATATAGAAGAGCTGGACCCATTTTTTGGGGCAAGACCACACTTTCTTTAAAATTGATGTAAATTGCATTTATGTGTTTTAAAGCAGCAAAAATAAGTAAAAAAACGTTTTGTTGTATTTTTATGTGTTAAATTAGTTTTAAGTTATATTAACTGTTTATTTGATGAAAAAATTATTTTTTATAACATTATTTGTGGTTTTTGGGTGTAATGGCAAAAAAAAATACCATGATGAAGTAACAACTATTAAAGTTACAAGTAGTAGTACTTATAATGCTATTGTGGCATATCAAAACAAGCAAAATGAAAGTTTTAAGAACCCAGAAACGTCACCTTTACCAGACAGGTACCGTAAAAACTTTGAAGGTTTAGAATTTTTTAAGCCAGATACAAGCTATGTGGTTAAAGCTACTTTGATTCGTGTACCCCAAGCTATACCTTTTATGATGCCTACCAATACAGATAGAAAAACAGAAGAATATGTATATGGTATACTGCAT
>CALHVB010000164.1 GCA_938039345.1 uncultured Sediminicola sp. | reverse complement strand
TTATAAATACGATGGCATATTAAATAAACCTATTAGCCCAGACGATCATCTTGAACATATTCAATTTAAATATGATTTATTCTTTCAAACATATGGAAGATACCTGGGAGATTATTTTAGAAATTTGTATCATATTCTCAATTTTATCTCAAAAAAGAAAAGTGAAGAAATAATTGATAACCCCAACAAAATAATTTCTATAAATAAATATCAACAATATGCAGATATTTTACAATCCCAAATGAGTTTTTCTGAATTATTATTGAATTTTTATAACGCGTCAAAATATCCTAAAATGAAGGAACTAATTAACGAATTTGATTTTTTAGAAAATTTACATGTAGATAATTTATTGGATATCTCTCATAAAAATTTGAAAGGATTCGGGAAAATAAAAACTGATTAATAAAATAATAACTTAAAATCCTATTGACCTCTAATAGGAATTCCTCCTTTGGGGGCTAGGGGGCTAATATGAAACAAGCATATATCGTAAAAGCATACAGAACCGCAGTAGGAAAAGCACCAAAAGGAGTTTTTCGTTTTAAAAGATCCGATGAATTAGCGGCAGAAACTATTGCGCACATGATGAAAGAACTGCCACAATTAGATAAAAATCGTATTGATGATGTAATTGTAGGTAATGCTATGCCTGAAGGCTCTCAAGGCTTAAATATGGCTCGTCTTATTTCATTAATGGGATTAGATACTGTAGATGTACCAGGCGTTACGGTAAACAGATTTTGTTCTTCTGGGATAGAAACTATCGGTATAGCAACTGCAAAGATACAAGCTGGTATGGCAGATTGTATTATTGCTGGTGGAGCAGAAAGTATGAGCTCGGTTCCTATGACAGGTAATAAACCCGAATTAAACTACGATACAGTAAAAGCAGGGCATGAAGATTATTACTGGGGCATGGGAAATACTGCCGAAGCAGTAGCTAATCAATTTAAAGTATCTAGAGAAGATCAAGATGAGTTTGCTTATAACTCGCATATGAAAGCTTTAAAAGCACAAGCAGAAGACCGTTTTCAGGATCAGATTGTTCCTATTGAAGTAGAGCAAACATATATTGATGAAAATGGTAAAAAAGCAACTAAAAAATATACGGTAACAAAAGACGAAGGCCCAAGAAAAGGAACCAATAAAGAAGTTCTAGGAAAACTAAGACCAGTATTTGCAGCTGGTGGTAGTGTTACTGCTGGTAATTCTTCACAAATGAGCGATGGTGCAGCTTTTGTATTGGTTATGAGCGAAGAAATGGTAAAAGAATTAAATATAGAACCTATTGCTAGGCTTGTAAACTATGCTGCTGCAGGTGTAGAACCTAGAATTATGGGAATAGGCCCTGTAAAAGCAATTCCGAAAGCATTAAAACAAGCAGGATTACAACAAAAAGATATTGAATTAATTGAATTAAACGAAGCTTTTGCTTCTCAATCACTAGCTGTTGTAAGAGAATTAGGTTTAAATAATGATATAGTAAATGTTAACGGAGGAGCAATTGCATTAGGTCATCCACTAGGTTGTACGGGAGCTAAATTATCTGTACAGTTATTTGATGAAATGAGGAAGAGAAATATGAAAGGAAAATATGGGATGGTTACCATGTGCGTAGGTACAGGACAAGGTGCGGCAGGTATTTTTGAGTTTTTATCTTAAAAATAGAGTAAGGAAATTAAAAAAAGAAAGTAAACGAATTCATGTTTCAAATAAAAGACTCAAAATAAATTTAGTCTTAATGCTTGATTCCTGATTTCTTAAATCTAAAGATAATATGGCAGAAAAAGATATACTTAGAGGAGGACAATTTCTTGTAAAAGAAACGAATTGTGATGATATATTTACGCTTGAAGATTTATCGGAAGAGCAACAAATGATGCGAGAAAGTACCAAAGAGTTTGTAGATAGAGAACTTTGGGCGCATTGGGAGAAATTTGAAAAGAAAGATTATGCATATACAGAAGCTTGTATGCGTAAAGCAGGAGAACTTGGTTTATTAGGTATAGCTGTTCCTGAGGTTTACGGAGGTTTAGGAATGGGATTTGTTTCTACCATGTTAGTTTGCGATTATATTTCTGGTGCTACGGGATCCTTTAGTACAGCTTTTGGGGCTCATACAGGGATTGGTACCATGCCTATAACATTATATGGTAACGAAGACCAAAAAAGTAAA
This sequence comes from uncultured Sediminicola sp., assembly GCA_938039345.1. The sequence goes on along the minus strand of CALHVB010000164.1, from coordinate 4,947 downwards.
TATGTTCCCAAATTAGCCAGTGGAGAATGGTTTGGAGCTTATTGCTTAACAGAACCTGGGGCTGGTTCAGATGCAAATTCAGGAAAAACTAAAGCAGTATTATCTGAAGACGGTAAAGAATATAGCATATCGGGTCAAAAAATGTGGATTTCCAATGCAGGCTTTTGCAATCTATTTATTGTTTTTGCTAGAATAGAAGACGATAAAAATATTACTGGTTTTATTGTAGAAAATGACCCTGCAAATGGTATAACATTAGGAGATGAAGAAAAGAAATTAGGAATTCACTCCTCCTCTACCCGTCAGGTATTTTTTAGCGATACAAAAGTACCTGTAGAAAATATGTTATCTACACGAGGTAATGGCTTTAAAATTGCCATGAATGCTTTAAATATTGGCCGTATAAAATTAGCCGCGGCATGTTTAGATGCGCAACGAAGAGTTATTACAGAAGCAACAAAATATGCCAATGAACGTATCCAATTTAAAACACCTATTGTAAATTTTGGTGCCATAAAAGCTAAAATAGCTACTATGGCTACTAATTGTTATGCAGGAGAATCTGCTAGTTATAGAGCCGCAAAAAATATTCAAGATAGAATTGCGATTAGAGAAGCAGAAGGTAATTCGCATCAAGAAGCAGAATTAAAAGGTGTAGAAGAATATGCTATAGAATGTTCTATACTAAAAGTTGCTGTTTCAGAAGATGTACAAAGTACTACAGATGAGGGTATTCAAATATTTGGAGGCATGGGCTTTAGTGCAGATACTCCTATGGAATCTGCTTGGAGAGATGCAAGAATAGCACGTATTTACGAAGGTACCAATGAAATTAATAGAATGCTAACGGTTGGCATGCTTGTAAAAAAGGCTATGAAAGGACATGTAGATTTATTAGGTCCGGCAACAGCAGTAGGCGAAGAATTAATGGGTATACCCTCTTTCGATACGCCAGATTTTTCGGAGCTATTTGCAGAAGAAAAAGATATTGTAAAAAGACTTAAGAAAGTTTTCTTAATGATTGCTGGTAGTGCCATACAAAAATATGGTCCTAGTTTAGAAGAACACCAACAACTTTTATTAGCAGCTTCAGATATTTTAATAGAAGTATATATGGCAGAATCTACCATTTTACGTACAGAAAAAAATGCAAAGCGTTTTGGTAAAGAAGCTCAAAGTATACAAATAGCAATGTCTCAATTATACTTATACAATGCTGTAGATATTATTATTCAGAAAGGAAAAGAAGCTATTATTTCTTTTGCTGAAGGTGATGAACAACGAATGTTATTAATGGGCTTAAAACGATTTACAAAATATACGAATAACCCTAATGTAGTAGCTTTACGCACACAAATTGCGGATAAAGTAGCTGCAGATAATGGTTATACCTTTGACTAATTATGATTGAAAAAATCCGCTCAACCCTATTTTTATAAAATAGATGGGCGGTTTTTTTATTAAGCTTCTTCGGTTTTAACATAAGAAATACAACGTACTTAATATAAGTATACATCGTTATAAACAAACAACACAACGTAAGTTAAAACTTACACAACATATAATTTATTTTCATCTAAAGATTATGCTATTTTACATATATGGTTGATATATAGTCAACTATACTAAATAGCAAACAATATTTTTAAGATGAATCTATTTTTCTACAAAAAGGCTATAAAGCGAGTTATTCTATACGCTGTATTTTTTTATAGCCTCCTAAACCACAACTTAAGAGCAAATAATTATCAAATAGCTAAAGATAAATTTGTATTAGAAGTTGTTATAGATCAATTCATTATAGATTCTTCTAATGAAACAGCTGTAAGCTTTTCTTTTTTAGATGCAGAAATAGGAAATACATACACTTATAGTTTCAGTAGTAATAATGGAGCAGCTAATGTTACTGGAAATGGTATTATTAGTGCTACAAATGAAACTGTATCAGAAATAAACCTTAGCCAGTTAGAAAATGGTACAATTACATTAACAGTTACATTAACAAATACAAATAGCAATAGTATAACAACTGTTAAAGATACTGTTGTTAAGGGTATAGATACAGATAATGATGGTATTGAAAATGCAATGGACCCAGATGATGATAACGATGGTATATTAGATAATCTTGATTCTTTTCCTTTAGATGCTAATAATGTAACTACAATTGTTTCTGAAGCCATAACACCTAATAATGATGGTATAAATGATTTTTGGGTAATTAAAGGAATAGAAAAATACCCTGATAATATAGTACAAGTATATAATCGTAGCGGAAAAGTAGTGTATGCTAAAAAAGGATATGCTAATACTTGGAAAGGTACTTACCAATCTAATTCGGAACTACTACCCACAGGATCTTATTATTACAGTATAGACTTAGGTAATAATTCAGCACTTAAAAAGGGATGGCTATTCATCAATTATTAAAATAATAGGTATGTATTATAAAAAGTATATAATAGTCATATTAATTGTATTTGGCATAAATAAAAGTATGGCACAACAAGAACCTAATTATACGTTGTATAGGTATGCCATGAATTTAATAAACCCAGCTTACGCAGGTTCAGATAAACAAGCTAGTTTAGGAATTAATTTAAGAAGTCAGTGGGTAAATATTGAAAGAGCTCCACAAACGCAAAGTGTATTTTTTGGCACATCATTAGGAGATAAAGTAGGATTGGGTTTATCTATAATTAATGACGAAACGTTTATAGAAAACCAGACTTATATTGCGCTAGATTTCTCTTATCATATACAAATAGATGCAATTACAAACATTTTCCTAGGTTTAAAAACAGGGATAAATTCTTATAATGCCAATACCAATAGTTTATTAGTGTTTGATACTTTTGACCCTTCCTTAACAAATATAGACGGAAGACATACGCCAAATATAGGTGTTGGTGTTTTATTTAAAAGAGCTAACTATTATCTTTCTTTCTCTATACCAAAAATATTAAACACTGAACGTATTAACGATACTAACGGAGAAGCAATACTTGGAAAAAGCAAAACACATTTCTATTTTTCTGCTGGTTACGATATTAAATTAAAAGAAAACCTAGTTTTAAAACCTTCTTTTTTAACCAGACATATTAATAATGCTCCTATTTCTATAGATGTTACTGCATCATTCTTATTTCATGAAAAATTTGAAGTAGGACTATCCTATAGATTAGATGAAGCACTAGGTGGATTAGCTATTTTTAATTTCCAAGATTGGTTAAATATTGGTTACGCATATGAAAGCTCTACCATTAATTCAATAGAAAACAATGGAACACACGAAATCTATACAAGATTTAAATTTTAATTATTGCTTAGACATTATATTTACTGAGTAACAAGAAGTATTTTAAATAATTTGTCTATTCCTAATAAACTTAACAAAAACTTGACAGAATTGGTTATTTGATGCACAAAATTATCTATTTGATATCTTATTTAAATAAATATTAAAATATTTTTGAGCTATATAAAAAACTATAGCATGAAAATATTCATTAAAACAATTGCATTTTTTGTTTGCTTTTCTGTTTTCTCAAAAGACATATATGTCTCAAAAGATGGAGATGATTCCAATTCTGGAACAATAGAATCTCCTTATTTAACAATATCTATGGCAGCTAGTGTAGCTGTTGCAGGCGATAATGTTTATATAAGAGAAGGTACTTATGAGGAAACGCTATTTCCTAGCAATTCTGGAACAAACGGAAACCCTATCACTTTTCAGGCATATCAACAAGAAAAAGTAGTTATCTCAGCTATGCAAGCCCTAACTGGTTGGACAAGTGAAGGCAGTGGAGTATACAAAACAACTACCGATTGGGATTTAAAGCAACGTAATTTTGTAATGAACGGCACCACTGTTTTAGATTTAGCACGTTGGCCAAATAATACCGATGGCGATAGGTTTACACTAAATTCATTAAGAAATGATGGAGGTAGTCAAGATGAAGTGTCTGTTGGTGCATTTCTAACAGATAGTGAAATTCCTAGCTGGGATTGGGCTAATGGGGGATCTCTTGTATTTTTTGGAGACAGACCTGGCTCTGGCTGGACAACTTGGAGAGCATGGATAAAAAGTAGTTCAGCAGGAAGAATAGATTTTGATGCTGTTAAAAAAGAAGAATGGATTATAAAAGCCCATCCTCCAGGTGATTTAGGCGATTACTATTTAGAAGGTATAAAGGAAGCTTTAGACTATCAAAACGAATGGTATTTTGATGAAGATACTAAAGAACTATACATACAATTACCTAACGGAAGTACTCCTATTGATGGTGAAGTAAAAATGGCCAGAAGAGAAAGAACCATCGATTTAACAAATAGAAATTATATTGAAATTAAAAACATAGCCGTTTTTGGAGGAAGCGTGGAAATTACGGGTACAGGAAATAAATTATATGGCATTTCTAGCTTTTATGGAAGTATGACCAGAGGAATTTCTCCTAATTTTAATTCAAAGGTTAATGCAATTAATGTTGGATGGGATGCAAAAGATACCACTGTTGAAAAATGTGAAGTTGGCTATGGAGATGGAACAGGTGTATGGGATTCTGGATTAGGTACAACAATTAAAAACTGTTACATTCATGATTTTGATTATCTAGGGTCATATGATGCTCCTTTAATGGTTAGAGGTCAGAACAATGCAAAAGTTTTAAATAATACAATTAAAAAAGGCGGTAGAGATGCACTACAAATTATTTCTAAAGGTTCAGAAGTAGCATGGAATGATATTTCTTATAGTAATTTAATAGCACATGATTGTGCTTTGTTATATACCATAGGAAAAGATTTAAACATGGACATACACCATAACTGGTTCCATGATGCCGAAGCCCGTGGAGATTTAAAAAAAGCAGCAGGAATCTATTTAGATAATGATGCAGGAAATGTACGTGTATATAGAAATGTTGTTTGGAATGTAGAATGGAC
>CALHVB010000163.1 GCA_938039345.1 uncultured Sediminicola sp. | reverse complement strand
TAATATATGATCTGAAGGCACTGTAATATTTACTTTATAATCTCCAAATGGTAATGCAAACTCTCCACTACCCCAAAACTGATGGTTTTGCCAACCTTCTACATCATTATAAACACACATTCTTGGAAAAAACTGAGCTATTACATAAGCTCTGTTATCATCTTTAGGAAAATATTCGTATCCAGACCTTGCTCTATCTACGGTATGGTTTACTACATTAAACCACCATTTAATAGAAAAAGATATTTCTGATTTACTTTTTAATGGCTGTGGTAAATTAATACGCATCATGGTTTGGTTAATAGTATAAGATAACGGTGCTCCTTTGGCATCTTTTACATATTCTATATTAAAACCACCATCGAAAGGGGCTGTCATATGTTTCCCTACAAAAGTTGCTGGCCTTTGCGCCAAAGGCACTCCATCTCCTTCTCTTAATGGAGATTTAGAATCTTTTGCCCTTACATTCTGATCTAATTGCACCCATAAAAATTCTAAATCGTCGGGAGAATTATTGATGTAAGTAATGGTTTCTTTACCATATATTTTTGCATTTTCATCATCCAACTCAATATCCATTTTGTAATTGGCTTGTTGTTGGTAATATGCCGCACCAGGAGCTCCCGATGCAGACCTGTATGCATTAGGAGTAGAAAATTCCTCGTATAGTTGTTTAAACTTATTATGGTTATAATGACCAGGTTCTTTTTCTTTTTGCTCTTCTTCTTGCGCTGTAGCTATTACTGCAAACAAGAATAAAAATAGCATCGTATAATACTTAGTTTTATTCATTATTCTTTAATTAATATTTAGTCAACGGTAAAATAACATTTTTTAAATGATTTGTTATTCTATCCTACAATTTTAACACTCCCTTATTGTTTTCTCTAATTAATACCATACTTTTTTTCCTTTTTGGCAATTTATAATGAATTATATTCTGCTGTTCATTAAAAATATCCATTAAAACAGTGTTTGTTATTTCTATAGACTTTATTGTATCTATTTTTATAGCTGGGAATTCTAGATAACATTTCATTACATCATTATCATATTCTTTTCCTATAAAATTAAAAGTACTAATCTTAGAATTTACTTTTAAAATAAACTTCTGTTTTAAATACTTTTCAATAAAAGCATCTGCACTTTTAATTTCCTCGGGGCTTGCCAAAGCTGCCTTTAGGCCATAACGTTCCTCCAAAAGCTTTTCAAAATCATCTATAAAAATAAGACTTGTTACTTGTAATGTCGTATCTTTTTCTGAATAATTTACGGTTGTTACACTCATATAATACTTATGCACCACAGTAAAAGCCAGTAAAGGAAGTAATAATAGTAAATATGTTTTCTTAAAAAATCTCATAAAATTTCTGCTTCATTTAATACCCTAATCGCAATGTATATACCAAAATAACATCTTAGTTCTTTTTTTCTTCTGTAACTACTGATAATTTATTGTTTTTCCTGTAAATAACACTTTTTTGTTTAAAAAAATCCCAGATTTTAAGCTTATCGTGTGTATCTACTATACTACTAAAAGATGGGTCTATTTCACAGAAATACATAAAATCATCTATTTTATCTAAGGGTATTTTTAATTCTTGTACATAAATTGAATCTGCATAAAAAGCTTTTACCCTTTCTGTTCTTGCATATTTTTTATTTCTAGCAACGCGTTCTTTTAACATTTTTGTCCGCCCTGTTATTGCATTAATAATAGGATTTATTGGCACAATACCTCCTCCGGATTTAGCCTCAAACAATTCTCTTTCTGCTTTTGTTGGCGGTATTACGTATGCGTTGGGTAAACCTAATGTAGAAGCTGTTACTACAGGCTCTATTTCTAATGTTTTTAAATCGTCCCCAATATCACCAGATAAATAAAATGGTTTTACCACAATTTCATCTAATTGGGTAAGTGCTTCTTCTAACAAAACATAAAGCTTGGCTTGCAAAAATACTTCTTGCGATACTATTAATTCTTTCTTTTTAAATTGTACTGCAGAAAACACCAAAGTATCATTAACATTTACATGAATAGAAAAAGAGCCATCTATATCGGTAATGGTAGCTTTATTTAGAGTTGTATTTAAAACATGGGTTGCGGCTACATCGCCATCTTTACTAAACACCTTACCTTCTATCTTTTTAGATAAATTTTGTGCTTTAACTGTAAGGCTTGTACATAAAAAGAAAACAAAACAAACGCTATTTCTCAGAATTTAACTGTTTTAAATAAGTTTTACTATGTGTTACTAAAAAATCTATTAAAGCAAACTCATTATCTTTCTTTAATAAAGATTGTGTTGGTATTTTAGTATCACAATAATGTAAAAAATTGTCAATCTGATCTTTCGGTAATTTTAAATCAACCACAAAAAATCTATCATCATATACTTGTCGTAATACCTCACTTATTTTTAAAGGTTCTTTTTTCTCTTCTTGTTTATTAGACTTAAAAATTGCTTTAAAAAGATTCACAAAATTAAGTCCATCCTTCATCCCACGAACATGTTGTGCTTCTGCAATATTTTCTACTTCGGTAGTACGATCTATCTCATAATCGTAGCCTTTAAACTCTTCATTTTTAAGCTCTATAAACTTTTCTTGGTTTTCTGGTCCTACAACAACTTCATCTAGCTCCGTTACTTTTTCATTTACTTCAATTACAAGACGGTTATTTTTTAATATATCATTGGTAATCTCTACAACTTTTAGCTGGTAATTAACCGCTGTAAAAACAAGTTGGTCGCCATCTTTTACAGCAATAACAAATTCTCCTTTATCATTGGTTATCGTAGCATTTTCAGAAGTTGTATTAATAACATTTTCATTTACAACACTCGTATTTCTATACAATACTTTACCTCTTAATAACTGCCTACCATCTTCTTGCGAGTACCCTATAGCCAAAAACAACAAGGACATAAGTAAAAGAATATTGTTTTTCATAATTTTTAATTCGTTGTTGTTTGTCCAAAGAAAAAGTAAGTTCTTGTTAAAAAAAAATATACCACCATTAAACTTTTGTTAATTTGTACAAATAAAAAATAATTCTCTTTTGAAAAAATTACTCCTTGCTAGTACCTCTACACTATTTGGCGAATCTTATTTAGATTATTTATTAAAAGACTTAGAAAGCTTTTTTACTACCACAGACACTATTACATTTATACCTTATGCCAGACCTAGTGGTATAACTCATGATGCTTATACAGCAATTGTTCAAAAGGCTTTCTCTAAGATAAACAAAAAAGTAATAGGATTACAGAGTTACAATAACCCAATTAAGGGAATTACAGAAGCTAAAGCCATTTTTACAGGTGGTGGCAATACCTTTATGTTGGTACACCAATTGTACGAACAAAACCTTATGCAAGTTTTAAAAGAAAAAATAGAAGCAGGGACCCCGTATTTGGGTACAAGCGCTGGGAGTAATATTGCTGGTATTTCTATGCAGAACACCAATGATATGCCTATTGTGTACCCTAAAAGCCTTAAAACATTAGGCTTGGTAAGTTTTAATATAAATGCACATTATATGGACCCAAACCCTAATAGCACCCATAATGGAGAAACTAGAGAAACAAGAATAAAAGAGTTTCATTGTTTTAATAATACACCTGTAGTTGGCTTAAGAGAAGGAAATTTCATATACATAAATAAAGATAAAACACTACTAAAAGGAAGAGGACCTGCGCGTATTTTTTTACCCAACAAAAAACCTTACGAATCTCACTCTCTTGTTTTTAACGACTTCTAATACAATAAGCAAATCAGTTTAACGAGAGCTATAAGCATTTTAACTTATAAAATTATTTTAGTGCATTTATAGTACTATTTTTGTGGATAGCTTAAACCAAAGTAAAACTTATTTCGTTATGAAATTAAAACCATTGTTTTTACTGCTTTTTTTATTTGCTGCCACCACACTTTCTGCACAAATAAAAATAGGAGATAACCCGCAAGACCTACATACACAATCACTTTTAGAATTAAATAGCTCTAACAAAGCTTTGGTACTCACCAGAATATCAGATACTCAAATGTTAGCTATGACTCCTTTAGAAGGTGCTATGGTTTATAACACTGATTTTGAGTGCGTATTTCAATACACAGGTACTGAGTGGACAAATTTATGCGAAGCCTTTGGAGATACTTTTGAGCTTAATGGAGACGATACCATAAGAGTTGACAACCCTACTGATACCAATATTTTTAATTTAAGAGTAGGCATAATCAACGGAACATCTAATATACAAGATGCCTCTATTACCACAGAAAAATTACAAGATGGAGCTATAGGCCCTAACAAAATAGCTGAGAATGCTGTTTCTGATTTTCAGTTAGACAAAGCAAATATATCAATCAGTGGTTTTGCAGAACCTACAGAGGATTTAAGTCTAGGCAATTACAAAATTATAAATTTAGATGAACCCACTGATCCAGAAGATGCTGCTACTAAAAATTATGTAGATAACGCTACAAATGCCTTAAACGAACTAGCAGATGGCACAATTTATTTAGGTGATGCTACTAATACTGCACAAGAAATAGCTATCTCTGGAGATATATTAATGAATAACACAGGTTTTGTTACTATACAACCAGATGCAGTTAATACTTTGGAAATTACAGATAATGCTATTACTGCCACCAAAATTTTAAATGAAACTATACTTTCTGAAGATATATTAAATGGTACTATTGCTACTGAGGATATAGCAGATGATGCAATTAGCTCTGCGAAAATTAATGATGGAACTATTGTTGCAGACGACTTAAACAATGATGCGGTAACACCTCTAAAAATTGAAGCATCTATCGCGGGAACTGGATTATCTAGAGATGGCACAACTGGAGTTCTTTCTGTTGATGGAACCGAAATTACTGGTGATGGAAATATAAGTTCTACAGATAATACTATCGATGTTGGTGGAGATACAAATGCTTTATTAGCTAATGTCACCTTAGATGTAGCTGATAATGCAATTAGCTCTGCGAAAATTAATGATGGAACTATTGTTAATGATGATGTAGCGGCGGCAGCGGCTATTGATGGCACTAAAATAAATCCAGACTTTGGTAATCAAAACATAGCAACAACCGGAACACTTGTGGCTGTAAATACTACCATAAATGGAACTTTAGAAATAACCGGACAAACCACTATTAACACAGGTACTAATGCTACTAGTTTACCAACAGATAGAGGTATTAACAACCAAGTATTAACAACAGACGGAGCTGGGGTTTCTTCTTGGACAACTATTAGCACTATTCCAACACTTACCGATGCTCAAATTGTTGTAGCTAATGGGGCTACACCAACAGCAACTACGCTTTCTGGTGATGCATCTATTGCCAATGACGGAACATTAACTATAGCTAATGATGCTATCAACAGTGCTAAAATTGATAATGAGACCATACTTTCAGAAGATATTCTTGACGAAACTATTGCTACAAATGATTTAGCAACTGATGCAGTTACTACTATTAAAATTTTAGATGCTAACATTACCAATACTAAACTAGATAAAGCAAACATACCCTTGAGTGGATTTGCTCCTGCTACTACTGATATTTCGGTAGGAACTATAGCTTTACCCAACAGAATAACTAATCTAGCAAGTCCAACTGCTAATAATGATGCAGTTAACAAACTATATGTAGACGATGCTATCGGTAGCCTTAATAGCTTAACAGATGGATCTATTTACATTGGAGATGCTATGGGCAATGTACAAGAAAGAGCCGTAAGCGGAGACATTTCTATTACGAATCTTGGTGTAACTACTATTAATAATGATGCAATAACTACTGCTAAAATCCTTAACGCTAATGTTACGGATGCTAAACTTGATAAAACTAATATTTCCTTAACTGGTTTTGCTGTTCCTACTGCTGATATTGATGTAAACACGAACAAACTAATTAAT
>CALHVB010000162.1 GCA_938039345.1 uncultured Sediminicola sp. | reverse complement strand
AGAAATTATAGCATAATAGTATTTGCTTGTTTTTAATAGTTTAATTACTTTGGCACGATATTTTCTATACTAATAAACGAAAGCAAAAATGAAAGCAAAAGTTCTTTTAATACTAACCAGCGTATTGTTTTCTGTTTGTGTGCAAGCACAACGAGGCGTTAGAATAGGATATGTAGATATGGAATATATCTTAGAAAATGTAGAAGAGTACAGAGAGGCTACAGAACAGTTAGCTAATAAAGTACAAAAGTGGAAGACTGAGATAGAACAAGAAAAGAGTGTTATTGATCAAATGAAGAAAGATTTAATGGCAGAAAAAGTGTTGTTAACAGATGAATTAATATCGGAAAGGGAAGAAGAAATACAGATTTTGGAGAAAGAGATGATACAGTATCAACAAGATCGTTTTGGCCCCAAAGGAGATTTGGTTATTCAAAAGCGTTTGTTAATACAGCCTATACAAGATCAGGTTTTTAATGAGGTGCAAAAGATAGGAAATGCTAAAAAGTACGATTTTATTTTTGATAAATCGGCAGATGTAGTAATGTTGTATTCTCAAAAAAGGCACGATATAAGCGAGCTTATTTTAAGAGGTATTTCTAGAACAAGGAAAATAAGCGCTCCTAAAAAGAAAAAAGAAAGAGTAAGTAGTCGATTAGAAAATTTTGAAGAAGAAGAAAAAGAGCCAACAGAGGCGCTTTTAGAAAGACAAAAGAAAGCGAAAGAGGCAGAAGCTGCGAGAGTAAAAACAGCAGAAGAGCGTAGAGCAGAGCAGCTAAAATTAAGAGAAGAACGCAAAAAGGCTTACGAAGAGCGTAGGGCTAAGTTGTTAGAGGAAAGAGCGGCCAAAAAGAAAAAAGAAGAAAGTAGTAAAGAAACTAAATAAATTAACGAATGGGTACTGCAGGGCCTGTAACTAATAAAAAATAGATATCCTGCTGATTAATATTAAACACTAATTTTAAATTATGAAAAACTTAAAGAAAATAGTAGTGGCGATAGTGATGTTTGTAGCAACTTCAAGTTTTGTAAATGCACAAAGTAAAGTAGCTCATATAAACGTACAACAACTTTTGTCTGAGATGCCAGCAATGAAAAATGCACAAGCTGAATTACAAAAACTACAAGAAACATATAGAGCTGATATAGAAAATTCTATAAAAGAATTACAAAATAAAGTTACTCAGTATCAAAATGAAGCAGCTTCTAAGTCAGATGAAGAAAATAAGAAAAGACAAGCAGAGTTAGCTGGTTTCGAAAAAAGTATTGGAGAAGCGCAACAAACGGCACAACAAGAATTACAGAAAAAACAAGTGGAGTTAGTTGGTCCTGTAACAGAAACGGCTAAAAAAGCAATTGAGAAAGTAGCTGCTGCTCAAGGAATAAACTACGTATTAGATGCTACGCAAGGCGGAGGTGTAATTGTAGCTACAGGAAAAGACCTTTTAGCAGATGTTAAAAAAGAGTTAGGATTCTAAGAAAACTACTTTATAGAATAACAAAAAGACTGCCTTTTTAGGTAGTCTTTTTTGTTTTTAGTAAGTTGCAATTTGTATATAAATTACTAAATAATAATGAGTAATAGGCCTATAGGTGTTTTTGATTCTGGTATTGGAGGAACTTCCATATGGAAAGAGATTCAGCAGCTTTTGCCTAATGAAAGTACTATTTACTTAGCAGATAGTAAAAATGCGCCCTATGGCGCTAAAACAAAAGAAGAAATACTTAGTTTAAGTATTAAAAATACAGAGTTGTTATTGCAAAAGGGATGTAAGTTAGTTGTAGTAGCATGTAATACAGCAACAACAAATGCCATTACTTATTTGAGAGAGAATTATAAAGTACCTTTTATAGGGATAGAACCAGCAATTAAACCAGCAGCATTAATGTCGCGCTCAAAAACTGTTGGTGTGTTGGCAACTAAAGGCACATTGTCTAGCGATTTGTTCCATAGTACCACTAAAAACCATGCAGAAGGAATAAAAGTTATAGAACAAGAAGGAAAAGGTTTGGTTCCGTTAATAGAAGAAGGGAGTATTTACGCTTCTAAGACTAGGGTGTTGTTAGAGCAATTTATAAATCCAATGTTGCAAGAGGGGATAGATTATTTGGTCTTGGGTTGTACGCATTACCCTTATTTAATTCCTGTTTTAAAAGAAATATTGCCATCTCATGTTCAAATTATTGATTCAGGAGAAGCAGTAGCAAGGCAAACAAATGCGATATTAAAAAAGAACGATTTGCTTTATAAAGAAGCAGGTATTGCTAGTCATCAGTTTTATACAAATGCAGATGCTAAAATTCTAAACGATTTTTTAGCAAATGTTTCTATACCTATAAAAATAGATTACTTAGATTTTTAAAAAAAATAAGTTTTTACATAGGTTAAATAGGTGAAGTCGTATTTATGCTTTTCGTCTTTTGGGTGATATTCTTCAGTAGCTAAGTTCCATTTGTTTACATCGATTAAAGGAAAAAAAGTATCAGCATCAAAACTTTCATGTACACGTGTAAGCTCAATTTTATTAGCATACTGCATTGCTAAAGAATAAATTTGCCCGCCACCAATAATGTAAGTTGTGTTATCGTTTTTACACAGTTTTAGTGCTTCTTCTAAGGAATAGACAATAATACAATCAGGATATTTTGTAGCATACGTTTTATCTCTTGTTATAATTATATGTGTTCTATTAGGGAGTGGTTTAGGGAAGCTTTCAAAAGTTTTTCTCCCCATAATAATTTTATGACCTGTAGTTAGTTTTTTAAAACGTTTAAAATCGTCTGGTAGATGCCATAGTAAATCATTATCCTTTCCTAAAGCATTATTCTCAGCAGCAGCAGCAATTAATGTAATGGTATTCAATCTTCTTTTTTTTTATTAATGATTGTAGTAGGGAAATCTGTTTCTATTTCTTTTTGCATTTCACTAATGCGTTGTTTTTGTTTTAGAACTAATTTTTCTCGTTGTTTACGCTCCCAATCTTTACCCATAAATTTCTGAGTTATTAATACATTAAAAGCATGTATAACAAATAAAAAAGCCCATAGAGTTATAGCCCAGATAAACCAATTATATTGGTCTTGAAATTTTAAAATTTTATTAATTAAAATAAGAAATACGCTACCAATTAAAAAAATAACAAAGTGACTGTATACTCTCTTTTTTTGTGTAATTCTATTTTGGGCGTGTTCTAATAGCTCGTGCTGTTCAGTATCAATTTTAGTTTCTTTTTTATCTTTAAAAAACATAGCAATAAGTAACTTTACAAACAAAGATACTATATTATACTATTTTAATTAATTATGTATGCAAAAGACAAGAAAAGGTTATCCTATTCTAAATAAATATATTTATGCTAATACGGCAGCATGTGGTATTATGTATAACGATTTGTTAGATTGGAGGCGAACATATGACAAGAAGTTTTTAATGTTAGGTAGTAATTATAGAATAAAAGAATTAGAATTGATTGAGGGAGCTAGAATTGCTATTGCTAGCTTTTTTGATTGCGAAAGAGAAAATGTTTCGCTGGTTCCTAACTTTTCTATTGGTATTAACTCATTGTTAGATGGTTTAGATAAAAAGCACATAGTTTTGTTGTTAGAAGATGATTATCCTTCTTTAAACTGGCCTTTTGATAGTAAAGGGTTTACTTCTGTATATGCAAAAGTTGATGAAAATCTAGAGCAGAATATTTATAAGCAAATAAAAGATAATGGAGTAACTGTATTAGCGCTAAGCTTAATACAATGGGTTAATGGTATTAAAATAGATATTGATTTTTTAGAAAGATTAAAAAAAGAATTTCCTAATTTATTGATAATAGCAGATGGAACTCAGTTTTGTGGTACGGTTAATTTTAGTTTTCAGAGTTCAGGAATAGATGTTCTTATTGCAAGTGCTTACAAATGGCTTTTAGCAGGCCGAGGAAGTGGGTTTTTATTGTTTAAAAGTAGTGTTGTGTCTAATTTTTCTATGAATACAATCGGTTTTTCTGGTGTTTGTAATGTTAAGGAGGCTAGAAATAAGATTTCATTTAATAAGCGATTTGAACCAGGACATTTAGACGGGCTTACTTTTGGGAGTCTAAAATTTTCTTTAGAATATTTAATGAGTATAGGAATAGATAATATAGAAAAGAGGAATAAGGATATTGGAGTTTTTGCTAAAAAAGAGTTTGAAAAATTAAACTTATTAGAAAAAGCTGTTGTAAGAAGGGAAAACCACAGTACTATATTTAATATAAAAGGGGGTAAAGAAATATTTACAAGTTTAGAGAATCATAATATTATATGTTCTTTAAGAGGGAATGGAATTCGTTTAAGCTTTCATTTTTATAACTCTATTGATGATGTAAAACAAATTGTT
Organism: uncultured Sediminicola sp.; assembly: GCA_938039345.1. The sequence goes on along the minus strand of CALHVB010000162.1, from coordinate 14,854 downwards.
AAGGTTGTGAGAAATAAAGTTTAATTTTTAAAAACGAAATAAAATCCTACATTTTTCGTTAATTATATTTTTATGATAATTGTATTTTATCATATTGATAAAATACAGTTAACTAATTGTTTTTCAACTATTTTATGTTTTGATTTGTAATAATAAAAATAAACGCTATGGCTATAACTAAACAATATTTAAAAACTAAACCTGTATGTAAGGTTACATTTGTGGTGCCAGCACCAGAAGCTTCTAAAGTTTTTGTTGTTGGAGATTTCAATAATTGGGATGCTAAAAAAGGAGCGCTTCGTAAGTTAAAAAACGGAAATTTTAAAGGAGCTATAGATATACCTAAGGAGTCTTCTTATGAGTTTAGATATGTAATTGATGGAAATTACATTAATGAAGAAAAGGCGGATAGTTACAGGTGGAATGATTATGCAGGAACAGAAAACGCAGTTTTAGAATTATAAATGTTAAAGGCTATCTTTTGTAAAAGATAGCCTTTATTTTTTTTATGGGAGTTTAAGTTTGGCTTACTTCTTAGTTTGTTATTAGTATAGCTTATATACGTACTAGAAGAAAAACTATATTAGTTTATATGGCAACCGCTCCTTTTATATGCGGATGCGGATTGTAGTCTGTTAATGTAAAATCTTCAAACTTAAAATTCAGTATATTTTTTATATCGGGGTTTAAAGTCATTTTTGGCAGTGACCTAGGTTCTCTACTTAATTGTAATTCTACTTGCTCAAAATGATTGTTGTAAATATGTGCATCACCAAATGTGTGTATAAAATCTCCTGGCTGGTAACCACATACCTGAGCCATCATCATTGTAAATAGGGCATAAGAGGCTATATTAAAAGGAACACCTAAAAAGATATCTGCACTACGTTGGTATAATTGACAAGATAGTTTCCCTTCTGATACATAAAACTGAAAAAAAGCATGACATGGTGGTAAAGCTGCTTTGCCATTGGCAACATTTTCCGAAAAAGAAACAGAAGTATCTGGTAACACACTTGGGTTCCAAGCAGAAACTAACATTCTTCTACTATTAGGATTGTTTTTTAAAGTGTGTATTACCTCTTGTATTTGGTCTATTTCTTCACTATTCCAGTTGCGCCATTGATGTCCATATACTGGCCCTAAATCTCCATTTTCATCTGCCCATTCGTTCCAAATACGAACACCATTTTCTTTAAGATAATCTATATTGGTATCTCCTTTTAAGAACCACAATAATTCGTAAATAATAGATTTTAAGTGCAGTTTTTTTGTGGTAACCATAGGGAAGCCTTCACTTAAATTAAAACGCATTTGATATCCGAAAACACTTTTTGTTCCTGTTCCTGTTCTATCTCCTTTTTGACTTCCTGTTTCTAATACGTGCTTTAATAAATCGTGGTACTGCTTCATAAATCTATAGTGTAATTATTCTAGTGTCAATAGAAATTTGACGACACTAAAATAATAAAAGAGACATTCTTTTATGCAGATTATGTTGGATGCTTATCCAAAACTTATTAACTAAAAATTACCCTAATATCATTCCGGCAATAGTTGCAGAAAGTAAAGAAGCTAAGGATCCTCCTAAAACGGCTTTTAACCCAAATTCGGATAGTGTTTTTCTTTGCCCTGGAGCTAAGGAGCTAATACCGCCTATTTGTATGCCAATAGAGGCGAAGTTGGCAAAACCACATAACATATAAGTTGCCATAATTATAGATTTGTTATAAGCGAAATGCGTTGCATTAGTAGCATTTTTTAATTCGGTTAACTGTATGTATCCAATAAATTCACTAGCTGCTAATTTTATGCCCAATAGCTGTCCCATAAGCATTATATCTTCTTTAGCTATACCAATGAGCCACATTAGTGGTGCAAATATGGTTCCTAAAATGGCTTCTAAAGAAAATTTATCATAAGAAGTATTGGCAGCAATCCAATTGTTAAGAGTTGTAGCGTCGCCTATTAGCCCTAAAATACCATTAATCATAGCAATAAAAGCAACAAATACTAGTAGCATAGCGCCTACATTAACTGCTAATTTTAGGCCTTCAGTGGTTCCGTTAGCAATGGCATCTAGGATATTGGTGCCAATCTTTTCTGATGATACTTTTACATCTGTATTTATGGTTTCTGTTTGTGGGTAGAGTATTTTAGAAATAACAATGGCACCGGGAGCAGCCATTACTGAGGCTGCTAATAAATGTTTTGCAAAATATAAACGCAATACTTCATCGTCTCCACCCAAAAAACCAATATAAGCGGCTAAAACGGCACCGGCTACTGTGGCCATACCACCAATCATAACTAATAGTATTTCCGACTTATTCATTTTTTCCAAATAGGCCTTAATAAGCAACGGCGCTTCGGTCTGACCTAGAAAAATATTACCTGCAACACTTAAGCTTTCTGCTCCAGAAATACCAAGAGATTTATAAAGCAACCATGCTAGTGCTTTCACTACTTTTTGTATAACACCCAAATAAAATAAAACTGATGTTAGTGCAGAAAAGAATATAATAGTAGGAAGTACTTGAAAAGCAAAAATGAACCCAAAAGTATCCATATCCGCAACTAATCCTTCAAATAGAAATTTACTTCCTGCTGTTGTATATTCTAGGATTTTCACAAATACTTTTCCAATTTTATCAAATATATATTGGATAAAAGGAACTTTTAAAACACCTATAGCAATAAGTAATTGTATAGATAAACCAATACCTACAGTTTTCCAATTAATAGCTTTTCTGTTAGAACTAAAGATAAAGGAAATTAATATTAATACCGCCATTCCCAGTATACCTCTCCATAAACTGTGAATAGTAAATCCTTGACTTGGAATTATCTCTGTAGTGTTAATTGGAGTTGCTTCTTGAGCTATAGTGGGGCAAATAGAAAATAGAAAAATAAATAATAGAACCCAGTATTGTTTTTTTTTCATATTGTATGCGGATCTATAATTTTCTTTTAGATATCTCGTCTCTTAGTTTTGCTGCTTTTTCATAATCTTCGTTTGCTACAACTTTTTCTAGTTCTTGGTATAATTCTTCTAGAGAAAGTTCTTTGTAGCCGTCACTTGCACTCGCTGTACTATCTATTTCTACCGTTTCTCCTTCTTGTAAAATTTCATTTACCATTATACTGTTTTCTTCCTCCTCTTCTTCTTTTTTTTCTTTAGAAGAAAATTTTAAGAAAATACCAGCTTTGTCTAGTATTGTTTTGTAAGTAAATATAGGGGCGTTAAAGCGTAAAGCAAGCGCTATAGCATCACTAGTTCTAGCATCAATAATTTCTTCAATCTTATCTCTTTCGCATATAATGCTTGAATAAAAGACACCATCTACTAATTTGTGTATAATTACTTGCTTTACAACAATATCAAACCTATCTGAGAAATTTTTAAAAAGATCGTGAGTTAAAGGTCTTGGCGGTTTAATTTCTTTTTCTAAAGCAATTGCAATTGACTGTGCTTCAAAAGCTCCAATTACAATAGGCAGCTTGCGATCACCATCAACTTCATTTAGTATTAAAGCGTATGCGCCATTTTGTGTTTGGCTATAGGAAATTCCTTTTATTTTTAATCTAACTAAACTCATAATTTTTTATAAACCATAAAGGGCTATTAAACAAAGGGGTCTCCAATAGTTTAATAGCCCTTTGAAGAGCACAATTTAGCAAAATTTAAGCGTTTTGCGCTTTAAATTCTTTTAATTTTTCAATGAGTTTAGGAACAACCTCAAAAGCGTCACCAACAATACCATAATCAGCAGCTTTAAAAAACGGTGCTTCTGGGTCTGTATTAATAACAACTTTTATTTTAGAAGAGCTTACACCTGCAAGGTGTTGTATGGCTCCTGAGATGCCAATAGCAATGTATAAATTACTCGCGACTGGTTTTCCTGTTTGTCCAACATGTTCTCCATGTGGTCTCCATCCTAAATCGGAAACTGGTTTAGAGCATGCGGTTGCAGCGCCAAGAACATCTGCCAACTCTTCTATCATTCCCCAGTTTTCTGGACCTTTTAAGCCTCTTCCGCCAGATACTACAATATCGGCATCAGCAATAGTAGCCTTACCTATAACTTTATCTATTTCAGTTGATTTTGTGGAAAAATCGGCATCGCTTATTGTTACGTTAAAATCTTCAATAGAAACAGCAGTATCGTTTTCATGAATACCGTATGAATTGTTTGATACGCCAATTACTTTAGTAGTTGCTTTTATTTCTGTAAGAGCAAATCCTTTATTACTAAAAGCAGTTCTCTTAACTATAAATGGGCTAATACTTTCTGGAGTAGCGATAACATTTGGAACATAGCCCGCTTCTAATTTTCCTACCAGTAAAGGCGTTAGGTATTTAGTGTCTGTACTAGAACTAACTATAATTACTGTTGCGTTTTCCTTTTCAATAGCTTCGGCAATAGTATTTGCATAGGCTTTGGCGTTAAATGTTTTTAATTGGTCATTGTTAACATTTAGCACTTTAGAAACACCATACTTTCCAAGGCTTTCGTTTTCTTCTACATTAAAAGAAATAGCGGTAACAGTTGTGTTTAACTCTTTGGCAACTGTATATGCGTAAGAAGCAACTTCAAAAGCATTTTTTTTAAACGTTCCGTTTTCTGATTCGGTATATATTAAAACTGACATAAATTACTTTTTTAGATTGCTTTTGCTTCGTTATGCAAAAGGTTAATTAATTCATCTATATTATTAGCATCAACCATTTTAACAGCACCTTTTGCAGCAGGTTTTTCAAACTTAGTGTCATTAGTGCTAGCTTCAATAGCAACAGGTTCAACTACACTTAGTTGTTTCTTGCGAGCCATCATAATTCCTCTCATGTTAGGAATTTTTAAATCACTTTCTTCAACTAAGCCTTTTTGTCCACCTATAATTAAAGGTAATGTTGTAGATAGTGTTTCTTTACCTCCGTCTATTTCTCTAATTGCAGTAGCGTTTGTTCCGTCAACCTCTATACTAACACATGTATTTACGAAGTTTAAATCTAAGATGCTTGCAATTATTCCAGGCACCATACCACCGTTATAATCAATAGATTCTCTACCTGCGATAATAAGGTCATAAGAGCCATTTTTAATAACTTCGGCAAGTTGTTTTGCTACAAAAAAGCCATCTGTTGGCTCTGCATTAATTCTAATAGCTTCATCTGCACCTATAGCTAATGCTTTTCTTATGGTTGGTTCTGTACTTGGTCCACCAACAGTAGCAACATGTACACTTGCGCCTTGTTTTTCCTTAAACCACATAGCTCTTGTTAAGCCAAACTCATCGTTTGGGTTAATTACAAATTGTACGCCATTGGTGTCAAATTTAGTGTCGTTTTCTGTGAAATTTATTTTGGAAGTAGTATCAGGGACATTACTTATGCAGACTAATATTTTCATGTTTTGATTGTATTTTCTGAAAAGAATTAAAAACAAAGCAAAGATAAGTAATAATTTTAAAATTTACTATGCGTGCATAGTAAATTTTAAAATTATTTTGATTCTTAGAGCCCTATTGTTGTAGTATAATTTGCTATTTTTGCTACCGTTTTAAGATGACAGAAATTAAAAGATACTTCAATACATGAAAACAATACAATTTAGAGAGGCTATATGTGAGGCCATGTCTGAGGAGATGAGACAAGATGAGTCTATATATTTAATGGGTGAAGAGGTTGCTGAATATAACGGAGCTTATAAAGCTTCTAAAGGTATGCTAGATGAGTTTGGTGCTGATAGAGTTATTGATACACCAATTTCTGAATTAGGTTTTGCGGGTATAGGAGTTGGGTCTGCTATGAATGGAAATAGACCTATTATAGAATTTATGACATTTAACTTTGCTTTGGTTGGTATAGATCAAATCATTAATAATGCAGCAAAAATAAGACAAATGTCTGGTGGTCAGTTAAATTGTCCTATTGTTTTTCGTGGGCCAACAGCTTCTGCGGGTCAGTTAGGGGCAACACATTCACAAGCTTTTGAGAGTTGGTTTGCAAATTGTCCGGGTCTTAAAGTAGTAGTGCCATCGAACCCAGCCGATGCAAAAGGATTATTAAAAGCAGCTATAAGAGATGATGATCCAGTTATTTTTATGGAATCTGAGCAGATGTATGGAGATAAAGGAGAAGTGCCAGAAGGAGATTATATTATTCCGTTGGGAGTTGCTGATATTAAAAGAGAAGGTTCAGATGTAACAATTGTTTCTTTTGGTAAAATTATAAAAGAGGCTTATAAGGCAGCTGATGAGTTAGCAAAAGAAGGTATTAGTTGTGAAATTATAGATTTGCGTACGGTTAAGCCTTTGGATTATGATGCTATTGTTACTTCTGTAAAGAAAACAAATAGATTGGTAATTTTAGAAGAAGCATGGCCTTATGGAAATACAGCTACAGAAATTACATATCATATACAGTCAAATGCATTTGATTATTTAGATGCGCCAGTAGTAAAAATAAATACAGCAGATACACCTGCACCATATTCGCCAGTTTTGTTAGAGGAATGGTTGCCTAATCATGAAGATGTTATAAAGGCTGTTAAGAAAGTGTTATATAAATAACCTAAATGGTTATGTAGGATTATATTTGCTTCGCTAACATCAAATGTTGGCGAAGCTTTTTTTTTAAAGGAATAATATTTGATAGAAATTTACTTTAAACAATTATTAAAATTTTTTAATTACTTTAAGTTATTATGGTTAAAGTAAAGTTGAACACCATTAAAAAATGAAGAATTCCTTTTTTGTATTATTATTTCTTATTTCTTTTTTTGTAAACGCCCAGACTAAAGTTAGTGGGGTAGTTGTAGATGAGTTTGGGGCGCCTATTTCATTTGCCAATGTTTTGTTTAAAAATTCTACAGAAGGAACAATAACGAATGATGATGGTAGGTTTTATATGGAGTCAGATGTTACTTATGAAACTTTATTAGTGTCATTTATAGGTTACGAGAGTAAGGAAATTTTATTGTCTTCAAAAGTAAATTACAACTTAGAGGTAATTTTAGTGGAATCTAATGAACAATTAGATGAGGTAGTTATTTATGTAGGTAAGCAATCTAAAAAAAATAACCCGGCAATAGATATTTTAAAGAAAATATGGGCAAAAAAGAGAGCTAATGGGGTCTATAAATTTCAACAATATCAGTATGATAAGTATGAGAAGATAGAGTTTGATTTAAATACTATCGATAGTGCTTTAATGAAGAAGAAAATTTTTAAAGGATTAGAGTTTGTTTTTAATGATTTAGATACTTCTAGGATAACAGGGAAAACATATTTGCCTATTTTTTTAAACGAAACTTTTTCTAAAGTATATGGTGATAATGTTATAGAACAGAAAAAAGAGAAAGTATTAGGGAATAAAAATTCTGGATTTAGTAACAACCAAGCAATTACTGCATTTGTTTCCGATTTATATTCAGATTATGATATTTATGATAATTACTTAAAGTTTTTTGATAAAAGTTTTACTAGTCCATTATCTAAAACAGGTGTAGATACTTATAATTATGTTTTGTCCGATAGTGCTTTTATAGATAATAAATGGTGTTATAATATTATATACTATCCTAGGCGAAAAAACGAATTAACCTTTAAAGGAGATTTTTGGGTAAACGATTCTACGTTTGCTGTAAAGAAAATAAATTTAGAAGTAACAAAAAGCGCTAATATAAATTGGGTAAAAGAAATTTATATAGAGCAAGATTTTGAGGTGCTTAACGATTCTGTTTTTCTTTTGAAAAGAGATTATATGTTAAGTGATTTTAGTTTTCAGAAAAAGGAAAAATCCAGAGGAGTTTACGGCAAAAGAACAACCGTTTATGATGGATATACATTTGATGTAAAAAAAGGGAAAGATTTTTATAAAGAAAAAATAGATGCTTACAGAGCAGAGGTTTTTGAGAGAGACAGTTCTTTCTGGGAAAAAAATAGATTAGAGTCTTTAAATAAAGATGAGAAAGGAGTATATCAATTATTAGATACATTAAAAACGGTACCAAAATTTAAAAGTTTTTATACCATAGCAAGTATATTGGGTTCTGGTTTTGTAGAAATAGATAAGTGGAATTTAGATATAGGTAACATATATACAGTATTAGGTTTTAATGATGCAGAAGGCACGAGAGTACGTTTGGGAGCAAGAACTTATTATGGGCAAAATGACCCATGGAGATTAGAAGGCTATATTGCTTATGGTTTTCAGGATAAGAGGGGAAAGTATGGAATTTCAGGAAAGTGGTTGGTAGATAAAAAGAGTAGGTTAATAGTTTCTGCTGGAAACCGTAGAGATATAGAGCAATTAGGGCAAAGGTTAACAACAACTAGTGATGTCTTGGGTAGAAGTGTGGCTTCGTCTTCCTTACTTACGGTTGGTGCTAATAATACATTAACAAATATTAGGTTAAGTGCTTTTGCTTTGGAGATAGAGCCAATTGCTAATTTAAGGGTAGGGGTAGGGAGCTCTTTAAAGGAATTAACATCTGCATTGCCAGAAGAATTTAGTTTAGATTATGTAGATTTAGAATCTTCTACAGGGATATCTTCGGAAATAAAACAGTTAGATTTTAATGCTCTTATTGTTTACACGCCAGGAAAAAGAACTATTGGTTATGGTGTTGAGCGTAGAGATGTTAATGATGATTACAGTACGTTGGTTTTAAATTATACAAAAGGTATAGAAGGGTCTTTTGGTAGTGATTTTAATTATGATAAAATACAATTTTCATACAGTCAGCCATGGCAATTAGGAGGTTTTGGTAGATTGTATAGTACTATAGAAATAGGTAAAACGTTTGGAGAAGTGCCTTTAGGTTTGTTAAGTGTTGTTCCAGGGAATCAAACGCTATTTACAACGTATAATACATTCTCTAATTTAGATTTTTATGAGTTTGTAACAGATACCTATGCATCCTTACATTTAGAGCATAATTTTAATGGAAGATTGTTTTCTAGAATACCTTTTATTAGAAAATTAAATTTAAGGGAATTAGTGGGCTTAAGAGGAGTGTGGGGAGATTTGTCTCCAGAAAATATAGCGCTTAATACCCCTGTTAATATTCCTTTAATAGCACCTACGGATAAAATATATTGGGAATATTCTTTTGGTGTAGGCAATATATTTAAGGTTTTTAGGTTAGATTTTAACTTTAGAGGTAATTATTTAGATGCTCCAGATGCAAGACCTTTTAGGGTTACAGGAGCATTTGGATTTAAGTTTTGATAAAAAAAGAAATATAACAATAGAAATTAAAGTACATTTACGCAATAATTTATCACTTATGAGTAACGAAGAACTAGTAACTTTTGATGTTTTAATAGAAATCCCAAAAGGGAGTAGAAATAAATACGAATACGATTTTAAATTAAATAAAATTAGATTTGATAGGATGCTTTTTTCGTCTATGATGTATCCTGGAGATTATGGTTTTATTCCAGAAACACTAGCTTTAGATAGTGATCCATTAGATATTTTGGTATTAGGGCATCAACCAACCTATCCAATGGTAGTAATGGAAGTAAAGCCAATAGGTGTTTTTCATATGACAGATGAAAAAGGACCTGATGAAAAAATTATATGTGTTCCTGTATCCGATCCAATTTGGAATAATAAAAATGATATAAGCGATTTAAATCCGCACAGATTAAAAGAGATAGAACATTTCTTTAAAGTGTATAAAGACTTAGAAAGAAAGAAAGTAGATGTAGGTGGATGGGGAGATGCAAAACAAGCTGTAGAAATCTACAAGGAGTGTGTAGAAAGATATAATGAAAGTGATAAGGTATTCACAATATAGAATCATTTTTATTACGAAGAAAGCCATTTTTTAACATTAAAAATGGCTTTTTTTTATTCTGTAGGATTTCATTACTTTTATGATCTTTAAAAAATACTAAACAATAAAGAATGGGTTCAACAATGATTTATATGCCAATAGTAATGGCGTTATTAGGGTTAGTTTATATGCTTATTAAAAAATCTTGGGTATTGAAACAAGATGCTGGAGATGGAAAGATGAAAGAGATTTCAGATTACATTTATGAAGGTGCATTAGCTTTTTTAAAAGCAGAGTATAAATTACTAACTGTATTTGTTATTGTTGTAAGTGTTTTGTTGGCTATAGTTTCTTTTATAGTACCTACAACACATTGGTTAATCGTAGTTGCATTTATTTTTGGAGCTGTATTCTCTGCATATGCGGGTAATATAGGAATGAAAATAGCAACTAAAACAAATGTAAGAACAACCCAAGCAGCTCGTACAAGTTTGCCAAATGCATTAAAAATATCTTTTGGAGGAGGTACAGTAATGGGCTTAGGTGTAGCAGGTTTAGCGGTATTAGGGCTTACGACATTCTTTATTATCTTTTTTCAGGTTTTTATGAATGGTGTGTGGACCTCCACTGTAGATATGACTATTGTGTTGGAGACATTAGCTGGTTTTTCTCTTGGAGCAGAATCTATAGCATTATTTGCTCGTGTAGGTGGTGGTATTTATACAAAGGCTGCTGATGTAGGAGCCGATTTAGTAGGAAAAGTAGAAGCGGGTATTCCAGAAGATGATCCTAGGAATCCAGCAACCATTGCAGATAATGTAGGAGATAATGTTGGTGATGTTGCAGGAAGGGGCGCCGATTTATTTGGTTCTTATGTAGCAACTGTTTTGGCTGCTATGGTATTAGGGAATTATGTAATTAAAGATATGGGGGGGGCTATCAATGATGCTTTCGGAGGAATAGGACCTATTTTATTGCCTATGGCAATTGCCGGTGTGGGTATCATTATTTCTATAATTGGCACAGTCTTGGTAAAAATAAAAAGTAATGATGCTAAAGAAGCTCAAGTAATGGGGGCTTTAAATGTTGGTAACTGGACCTCCATAGTTTTGGTTGCTGTAGCTTGTTATGGTTTGGTAACTTGGATGTTACCAGAAACTATGAAAATGGAATTTTTTGGAGAAGGATTGTTAGAAATAACTTCTTTAAGAGTGTTTTTTGCTACGTTGGTTGGTTTAATTGTTGGTGCAGTTATATCATCGGTTACGGAGTATTATACTGGATTAGGGAAAAGTCCAATTTTAAAGATTGTACAACAATCTAGTACAGGAGCAGGAACTAATATTATAGCAGGTTTAGCAACGGGTATGATATCTACATTCCCATCAGTGTTATTATTTGCAGGTGCTATATGGGCATCGTATGCATTTGCAGGATTTTATGGAGTAGCATTAGCGGCATCGGCAATGATGGCAACAACAGCAATGCAATTGGCAATTGATGCTTTTGGTCCAATATCTGATAATGCAGGAGGTATAGCAGAGATGAGTGAACAGGAGCCTATTGTAAGAGAGCGTACAGATATTTTAGATTCTGTAGGTAATACAACGGCAGCAACAGGTAAGGGCTTTGCGATAGCATCTGCGGCATTAACTTCATTAGCATTATTTGCGGCATATGTTACTTTTACAGGAATAGACGGAATAAATATATTTAAAGCACCAGTATTAGCTATGTTGTTTGTTGGTGGTATGGTGCCTGTAGTGTTTTCTGCTTTGGCAATGAATGCAGTAGGAAAAGCCGCAATGGAAATGGTGCATGAAGTACGTCGTCAGTTTAAAGATATTCCTGGAATTATGGAAGGAACAGGCAAACCAGAATATGATAAATGTGTTGCTATTTCAACAAAAGCATCTTTAAAAGAGATGATGCTTCCTGGCTTATTAACAATTGGTTTTCCGTTAGTAATTGCCTTTGTTCCTTTGTTATTTGGGATGGATAAATTAGCAATTGCAGAAATGCTAGGAGGTTATATGGCAGGTGTAACTGTTAGTGGGGTGCTTTGGGCAATTTTTCAGAACAATGCTGGTGGCGCATGGGATAATGCAAAGAAATCGTTTGAAGCAGGTGTGGAAATTAATGGAGAAATGACGTATAAAGGTAGTGATGCTCATAAGGCGGCAGTAACAGGTGATACGGTTGGAGATCCATTTAAAGATACTTCTGGACCTTCAATGAACATATTAATTAAGCTTACGTGTTTAATAGGTTTGGTGATAGCTCCAATTTTAGGAGGGCATACAGAAGAGTCGGGTGTTGCTAAAGAAGAGGAGAAAGAGGTTAAAATATCTGCAGAAAAAGAAAGTATAGCGGTTAATGCTGTTTATTATAAATAGGTATTAAATAAAGAATATTAGATGTATTTTATAATACATCTAATATTCTTTCTAAAGCCATTCCTCTAGAGCCTTTAATTAAAATAGTGCTCTCTTTTTTTATGGGGTTTATTTTTAAGTACTCTTTTAAAGAATCAAACGAGTTGTGTTTATTAAAGGATGTATTGGTTTTATTAAAGTTTTTACCAATTAAAAAAGCATTGTCAATATTCATTGAAGTTAGTAAATCTGCTATTTTTTGATGTTCTTCTGCTGCTACTTTTCCCAGTTCGAACATATCTCCTAAAAAAACAATACTATGTTGTGCTTTTGTGTTTTTTAAATTATGTAGTGCGGCACTCATACTTGTTGGGTTTGCATTATAAGCATCTAATATAATTTGATGTCCGTTTTTTTGTATAAGTTGAGAGCGGTTATTATTTGGAATATAGTTTTCAATGGCAGTTTTAATTTCTTCTAAGGGAATATTAAAATATTTGCCCATAAGTATTGCTGCGCAACAATTAGTAAAATTGTAGCTGCCAATTAATTTAGATTGTATTCTTGTCTTTTCAATTTCTAGAGCAACAAATGGGTTGGCATCAATAAATTCAATAGGGTAATAAGTGTGGTTGGTTTTGCTAAATCCAATTTTTTTAATATAGGATGTTAATTTTTTCTCCTGTATACTGTCATCAGCATTTAAGAAAATATGTTTGTTGTTTTTAATTAGGTAGTCGTAAAGTTCGCTTTTCCCTTTTATAACACCTTCTTCACTACCAAAACCTTCTAAGTGTGCTTTTCCAAAATTAGTAATGTAGCCGTAATCTGGTTCAGCGATATCACTTAAGAAAGCAATTTCTTTTTGGTGATTTGCACCCATTTCTACAATAGCAAACTCAGTATCTTCTTTTATGGATAATAGTGTTAGGGGAACTCCAATATGATTGTTTAAATTTCCAATAGTAGCTGTTGTGTTGTATTTTTTAGATAGCACAACATTAATTAGTTCTTTAGTGGTCGTTTTTCCATTGCTACCCGTGAGGCTAATGATTTTAGCTTTGCAATAATTACGGTGGTAATTAGCGAGCTTTTGTAATGTTGTTAAAACATTATTGGTTAAAATGGTGTTATTGTTGGTGTTGTATTCTTCTTCATCTACAATAGCATATTTTGCTCCTTTCTCTATAGCTTCATAAGCATATTTATTACCATTGAAATTATCGCCTTTAAGTGCAAAGAAAATAGAGTCTTTTGTTATCTTTCTGGTATCCGTAGAAACTACGGGATGTTTTAAAAATAATTGATGTAATTCCTGTATAGTCATAAATCTAAGATATAAAAAAAGCCCTTTTTAAAAAGGGCTTTTTTTAGTATTTTTTCACGAAATTATTTTATTTTTTTATTTCGCACTGTTTTGTTTTTAGTTTTAGATTTAGAACCTACTCTAGACATTGCACATCTAAAGCCTATGTAATCTGTGGCCATATATTGAGGTAGGTATCTACGCTGAGCAGGGTCTAGCCAGTATGCTCTATCTCTCCATGATCCTCCTTTATAAACTCTTACTTCGTCATTAATTAAAGAAGTTCTATTGTTAGATTTGTCATACTGTCTTACAACGTTTCCAAGAGAATCTCTTTCAACTTTGTGTTTAGGGGAGTCATACATTTTCTTTTTATCGTTATCTTCTTCTTCGTCATCACTAAATCTATCATAAAATCTAGATGAGCCAGGCTCTCCATCTCTATAGCCTCTATTGTCACTAGAAGAGAAGTTTGTTCTAAGATAAGTTTCGTTATCATCTACAGCTACCATTTTAATTTCTCCAGGTAAGTTTACAGGAACTATTTTTCCGTTTGGTAACGTGTCATAAACAACAGAGTCTCTAAGAATATTTACTTTTCCGTCTTTACCAATAGCTGTTTTTAGATAAACATTACCTCTATAGTAGTTAAAGTCACTAATTTCATCATCAACAATAGGTCTGTAAACATCAGAAACCCATTCTGCAACATTACCAGCCATATCGTATAAACCTAAATCATTTGGTTTGTAAGATTTTGTTTGTGCTGTAATATCTGCTCCATCGTCAGACCATCCCGCAATTCCACCGTAATCACCTTTTCCTTGCTTAAAGTTGGCTAATTGGTCACCTCTACCCACACGTTTTCCATTACGAGTATAATCGCCTTCCCAAGGGTATTTTTTTCTACCTCTGTAGTTATTATATTCTCTTGATCCTACTAATGCTTGCGCGGCATATTCCCATTCTGTTTCTGTAGGTAGTCTGTATTCTGGTAAAATAACACCAGTGCTTCTTCCTGCAAATGAAGAAATAGAATCTTTCTTTTGTTTTCCTTGTAATGAATCTATTTGACCATTGTAAACAGATTCTGGTCTGTTTAAATAAGCTTCAGTACTAAAAGTTCCGGCAGATTCATCATTTAATGCTTTGTATTTGGCATCTTTTGCAAGATAACCTTCTCTTTCTAGCATAGACTCATTAACACGGTCGGTACGCCATTCAGAAAACTGAACTGCTTGTACCCAGTTTACACCAACCACAGGATATTCTGCATATGCTGGATGACGTAGGTAATTATTTGTCATCGTTTCATTAAAACCTAATCTATTTCTCCAAACTAAAGTATCTGGTAGAGCTCCTTTGTATACGTCTTTGTATCTAGG
>CALHVB010000161.1 GCA_938039345.1 uncultured Sediminicola sp. | reverse complement strand
TATATAGAAATGATGGAAAAATTTTTACAGATGTTACAAAAGCAGCAGGGCTAAAAAGCTTTGGACTTTCGTTAAGTGCTACTGTAGGAGATTTAAATAACGATTCTTGGCCAGATATATATATATCTAACGATTTTAGTTCGCCAGATTACCTCTATATTAATCAGCAAGATGGTACTTATAAAGAAGTAGTGAAAAAAGCAACTGCACATACTGCCTTTTATGGTATGGGAGTAGATATTGCAGATTTTAATAATGATGGAAATTTAGATGTTTTTCAGGTAGATATGGACGCTAAGAGCAATAGGCGTCAAAAAGCAAATATGGCTAGTATGAATCCTACTTTGTTTTGGGATGTTGTAAATGCAGGATTTCATTATCAATATATGCAAAACTGTTTTCAGGTAAACACAGGTGTTTATAATAATGGTGTTCCACATTTTTCAGATGTATCTAGGATTACAGGAACCTCTTCTACAGATTGGAGTTGGGGCCCGTTATTTGCAGATTTTGATAATGATGGCTATAAAGATTTATTTGTAACTAATGGTACCCGTAGAGAGGTAAATAATAGAGATTATTTTACGAAGCTAAAGGAGATAAAAATAGACGATGATAAAAAATTAGCCTTAAGCATGGAAATCCCTTCTGAGAAGATAGATAATTTTATGTTTAAAAATAAAGGAGATTTAGATTTTGAACAGGTAAATAAAAAATGGGGAATTACTTATGAAGGCTTTTCAAACGGAGTTTCTTACGCAGATTTAGATAATGATGGCGATTTAGAAATTATAACCAATAATATAGATGATTATGCTTCTGTTTTTGAAAATAAAATTGCAGAGACAAGTAATTATTTAAAAGTAAGTTTCGAGGGGGCAAAAGGAAATAAGTTTGGACTAGGTAATAGAGTTTACTTAAAAGTTGGTGCTAAGCAACAAATGCAAGAGTTAACACTAACAAGAGGCTTTCAGTCTTCAGTAGCTCCAGAATTACATTTTGGTTTAGGAACAGCAGAAAATATAGAAGAGCTTAAAGTAATTTGGACAGATGGCAAGGTTCAGATATTGAATAATGTTTCCGTAAATAAGAATATTTATTTAAAATATGCAAATGCTGTAACAGAAAGTACTTCTATAAATAAAGAAAAGTCATTATTTTCGACAGATACAACAAATGTATTTCCAAAATATAAGCATCAAGAGAATAATTTTGATGATTTTAAATACCAAGTATTATTACCTCATAAAATGTCTAGTTTTGGCCCTGCTTTGGCAGTTGGCGATGCAAATAACGATGGTTTAGAAGATTATTATATTGGGGGTTCATTTGGTAAAAGTGGTGCTATATTTATACAAAAAGGTAATGGGTTTTTAAAGCAAGAGCTACAAGTTTTTAAAGAAGATAAACTAAGTGAAGATATAAATGCATTATTTTTTGATGCTGATAATGACGGAGATAACGATTTATATGTTACAAGTGGCGGATACGAATTTTCGTCTAATTCTAAATTATTACAAGACAGATTGTATGTAAATAACGGTAAAGGAGAATTTAAAAAGGCGGCAGCTAATGCATTGCCAAGTATTATAACCAGTGCATCAAAAGTATATTCTGCAGACTTTGATAAGGATGGAAAACAAGATGTATTGGTTTTAGGAAGACAGGTTCCAGGAAAATATCCAGCTCCGGCAACAACATATTTGTTAAAAAATAATAGCGATAAAGAAAATATTAAATTCAGCTTTTTTGAAGATACAATATCTAATCAATTTAAAAACCTAGGAATGGCAACCAGTGCTGTTATTACAGATTATAATAATGATGGTTGGCAAGATATTATTATGGTAGGAGAGTGGATGCCTATAAAAGTTTTTAAAAACATGCAGAATGGTTTTAAAGAAGTTTCAGAAGATTTAGGACTATCAATAGATACTACAGGTTGGTGGTGGAGCATAGAAGAAGGAGATTTTGATAACGATGGAGACGTAGATTATATAGTAGGGAATAATGGGCTAAACTATAAATACAAAGCTACTGAAGATGAAACTTTTGATATTTATATGAATGATTTTGATAAAGACAACAAGGATGATATTGTATTAAGTTATTATAATGAAGGAGAAAAATACCCTGTTAGAGGTAGAGAATGTTCATCGCAACAAATACCAGGAATAAAACAAAAATTTAAAAACTATGAGAGTTTTTCTAAAGCCACTTTAGAAGATGTATATTCAGAAAAATCTTTAGAAACGGCGGTGCACTACCAAGTAAAATCTTTTGCAAGTATATATCTAGAAAATAAAAACGGAAAACTAATAGTGCACAAATTACCACAAGAAGCACAAATTTCTAGTATAAATAAAATTTTAGTGGAGGATTATAATAAAGATGGGTTTTTAGATGCGCTTATTGTAGGTAATTTATATGTTTCTGAGGTAGAAACTCCTAGAAACGATGCAAGTTATGGTCAGTTTTTAAAAGGAAACGGAAATGGAAGTTTTAAAGTAATACCAGCATCAGAAACAGGTTTTTTTGTGCCAGGCGATGTAAAAGATATTCAAACAATAGGTGTTAAAGAAAACAGCTATATTATTGCAGCTAAGAATAATGACTACTTTCAATATATAAAAGTTAATTAGAATTAAACTCCTTCTGTTTTTTATTTTAAATTAATTTAGTCGTTTTATTAAACGATTAAATTTTATGATATCTCACCTTGAAAAAAAATGGCAAGAAATTCTTTCTAATGAATTTAAGAAGCCATATTTTCTTAGCTTAACTTCTTTTGTAGAAGAAGCGTATAAAGAAACAATATGTTACCCTAAAAGAGAGCTTATTTTTAACGCTTTTAATCATTGTTCATTTGATGCAGTAAAAGTAGTTATAATTGGGCAAGACCCTTATCATGGAGAAGGGCAAGCAAATGGTTTGTGTTTTTCTGTGCAAGAAGGCATAAAGCACCCTCCATCTCTTGTTAATATTTTTAAAGAACTAACGAATGATGTAAGTAAACCCTATCCAGAGAGTGGTAATTTGGAGTCGTGGGCAAAACAAGGCGTATTATTATTAAATGCTACTTTAACAGTTAGATCAGGAGCGGCAGGTAGTCATCAAAAAAAAGGATGGGAAACATTTACAGATTCGGTTATTAAAAAAATAGTAGCAGAAAAAGAAGGCGTAATATTTTTATTATGGGGAGGTTACGCTAAAAAGAAAAAGAAATTCATAGATATTAATAGGCATTATATTTTTGAATCTGGACATCCATCTCCATTAAGTGCAAATCGGGGTTTTTGGTTCGGTAATAAACATTTTAGTCAGGTGAATAAAACACTAAAAAATGAGAAAATTATATGGTAGTTAATTCTTTTTTTGTTTAATCTTTCTTTTATTTAAAATTTAAAAATAAGTATTATAACTAGACAGAATTAAATTTTGTAACAAAAAAAAGATTAAAAAGCGTTTATTTTAGAAAGAAAATTATTACATTTAAGTTATAGCCCGAACCTAAACCGATTAAATATGATACCATTAGAATTAAAATCAATCCTTCTCGTCGATGATGATGAGTCTACTAATTTCATTAATAAAATTTTTATTAATAAGTTAAATTTGGACATTCAAGTAAATACAGCTTTAAATGGAAAGCAAGCTTTAGATTTTTTAGAAAATGACAAATCATACGGAGAAAACGTATCATTTATTACCCCTTGTTTATTAATTTTAGATATTAATATGCCTATAATGAACGGTTGGGAGTTTTTAGAGGCTTATGAAGAAAGAGTAAGTAAAGAGATTAAAGATAAAATTGTTATTGTAATGATAACAATAAGTAATGATGAAAAGCATGCTATTGAAGCTAAGAATAACCCCAACATTAATGAGTATATTCAAAAGCCATTATCTGATGTTAAGTTTGAAAGCTTAATTAATAAATATTTTTTAGAAAAACAGTTATAGTTTAATTAGCGTTATATTATTAATGAGTCTATGGCAACTTTTTTTTCTATAAGATTTAAATCTAACAGTTGCTTTTGCACTTGCTTAATTGTAGCTTCTTTTATTTGAGACTGACTCCATTTGGTAATACTTAGCCACGATATTATGTCTTCTAATTTAAGTTCATATTTATTGGCTAAAGTTTTGTCTATACTAGGAATAGATTTAAATTCTTCGGTATATAAATTTATGATTTCTAAAATATGATGTAATGTTTTGTTGTGTTCCGTAATAAAGTTTGAACTTGCAGCAATAACAAAACAAGGCCAAGGAGTAGGGCAATCGTCTAATCTTCTAAAAGTGCCATTGTCTACTAATGGTTTTGTGGTAAAATGTTCCCACATAAAATAATCAGCAGTACCATTAGTAAGATTTTCTACTGCACCACTTAAATTATTAACCACTTCAAATTTAAGATTTTCGGTATTCCAATTATTATTTTGCGCATTTACATATGCCATTAAATGGCTACCACTACCAAACCTACTAATTGCAGCTTTTGTATTTTCTATATCTGCAACAGTTTTATAATTACTATCTGCCGCAACATGTATTCCCCATTGTAAAGGAGTGGCAATATATTCTTGAACTATTTTTGTTGGGTTTCCACCAGAAATACTTTTTACAATACCTTCTGTAAGTATAATAGCTAAATCGGTCTCATTGTCTTGTAGCATTTGACACATTCTACCTGTACCCTCAGGGATATCTGTCCATTCTAAATCTATGCCTCTTTCTTCAAAAGCACCTTCTTCAATGGCTAAATGCCAAGGCATGTTAAAATGCTCAGGAACACCAATAATTTTTACAGTTTTCATGTTATGCGGTAAGTTTATGTAATGTATCTTTTATGAGCAAATCTACTGCTTTTGATGGGTTTTTAGAAAAATCTCCAGTACTTCTGTTGGCTAAAATACAATTTAAAGAAATCGCTCTATGCCCTAATAGTTTTGAAAGACCATATATACCAGAAGTTTCCATTTCTAAATTTGTGATTTTTAAATTGTTATAAGAAAAACCAGATAATTTAGTATTTAGGTTTGTATCCTGCGTTTTTAGTCGCACTTGTCTTCCTTGAGGCCCATAGAATCCTACATTTGTAGCGGTAAATCCTAACCGAATATTAGTAGCCATTATTTTTTTTAGAAGACTATCATCTGCTTTAACAACATAAGGTGTAGACTTATGCTTAAACCAATTTGTATGGCTAGTAAAAGCATTTTGTATGGCTTGGTGTTGTATGTGTTCACTATCATAAAAATGAAGTAAATTATCAAAGCCAATAGCATATTCACTAACTAAAAAAGAATCGATAGGTATTTCTGGTTGTATAGCTCCAGATGTTCCAATTCTTATAATATCTAAGCTTGTTTTATTGGTTTTAATACTTCTTGTTTTAAAATCGATATTAACAAGTGCGTCTAATTCATTTAAAACAATATCTATATTATCTGTACCTATTCCGGTAGAGATTACAGTAATTCTTTTACCATTTAAGGTGCCGGTATGTGTATGAAATTCTCGTTTTCCTTTTTTTATTTCAATACTATCAAAATATTTAGAAACACTAGCAACCCGGTCTGGATCTCCTACAGTAATAATAGTATTTGCTATATCTTCTGGAAGTAAATTTAAATGGTAAATGCTATTATCCGCATTTAGAATAAGCTCAGACGGACTTAATTGCATGTTTATAGTTTTAATATCCTATCCGAGGCAGAATTATATAAGAAGTCATACTTTAATGCTCCTCCTAAATAAATATCGTCGTTTTTAATAATAGAATAATAATTGGTTTTACCCTCCAATATTTCTTTTCCTTTTTTTGTTAATCTTACAGGGTTGAAACTAGAGAATAAAGGTTTTAAAGAAGTAATAATTTTTTCGTGTTGTAAATTTCCAAAACCGTATTTTTTTTGAGAGCCTAAAACAGTTTCTAATAATTGTTTTTTAGAAGTTGTTTTTTTGTTAGCTGCAATTTGTAAAAGATTATTCTCTATACCGTTTAAACCATTTTTAATAGTAGGAAAACGTTTTAAATGCATTGTTATAGCCTCTGGTAAATGCTTAAAGTTATAATTTTTATAATCTGTTAAACTTTCTAACCTAATAGGATTGTCGCTACAATACAATTGCCATATATAATCTGCATATTCAATATCGTCTTGTGTTAATATAGTTCTATTTTCAAAAGACTTTTTTAACTCTTCTGTTGATAAATCGTTTAGCTCAAAAGATTTTCTCTTGCTATTATTTATAACTAAGGATATTTCGGCATATTTTCTATGCGTCTTTAACCAACTAACAACAGCTAATAAATTTATTTGACAAAATAAATCGTTACCAAACCATAAAACAATTTGGTCTTGCTGTTTGTGATTACATAAAGATCGATATTCTTTTAGTGTTTTTTCTACAAAGGTAGATTTAGATATTTTGTAGTTCTTATTAAGAAAGTCAAAACGAGTTTTCCAAAAAGATTCACTGCCAACATTATTTAATGTTTGGCCTTCGCACAACATTTCTCTCCAGGTAATAATATCTCCTTTAATGTTTAACGACTTAAGTTTCTTGGTAAACATGTCGCCATTGGTAATGTGTAGTTGAGAACTCATTAGGTGTTGGTTTAAGCTTTAAAAGTACTATTTAAGTTACTATTTAAAAAAAAAATTAACAAAAAACTATCCGCCTACACGTTTCACTTTAAAGCCTTTATCTTTTAAAAGTGCCATAATTTTATCTCTATAGTCTCCTTGTATTATAATGGTTTCATCCTTAAAACTACCACCAACGCTAAGTTTTTTCTTTATTTCTTTAGCCAACTTTTTAAAATCTTCATCGGCTCCAGTATACCCTTCTATAATGGTAATTGGTTTACCTTTTCTTTTCTCATACTTACAAATAATAGGCTCTTCTTGCATCCAAATACCTTTTTCAGTAGGAGTAGTATCTTCTTTTTCTTGTGAAACATGCTCAGGGAAAAGATTTTTTAATTGATCTTGTAAATCCATTTTTTAGGTTTTTACTTTTAAGGTAAATATAAAATATATAAACGTACAAATTTGTAATAATAGTATTGTATTAGAGTGTATATTTGTTTATGAGATTACTTTATTTTTTACCATTCCTTTTTTTAATTTCTTGTGCACAATCTAAAAAAATAATAGATAAGCCTATTGTTTTTAATGAAGAAAGAAAAGAATTAACACTACAATATCTACAAGAGCATTATAATATAAAGCAAATAACGCCTACAATTAGCCCTAAAATAATTGTGTTGCATTGGACGGCCATACCAACATTAGAAAAATCGTTTAAAGCTTTTAAAAATGTAACACTTGCTAATACTAGGCCAGATATAAAAGGTGCTGGTAATTTAAATGTATCGGCTCATTTTTTAGTAGACCAAGATGGTACTATTTATAGATTAATGAAAGAAACTATGATGGCTAGGCACATTATTGGTTTAAACCATTGTGCTATTGGTATAGAGAATATTGGCGGACCAGAAAAACCTTTAACAAAAGAACAATTAGAGGCTAATATATGGTTGGTGAAATATTTAAAAGAAAAATATGAGATAGATTATTTAATAGGGCATTATGAGTATACTAATTTTGTAAATCATGAATTGTGGCTAGAAAAAGATGCTAACTATAGAACTAAAAAAGTTGATCCTGGAAAAGATTTTTTAGAAAAAGTAAAAAAAGCCACCAAAAATCTTAATTTTAAACCAACTCCAGAAAAGAATGTAATATATGAAGATTAAAATTTTTACCACCTTAACAGTAACTTTACTTATGTGTGTATTTGGCGCTTGCCAAGAAAAGAATATAACAACAGCCTTATATGAAACTTATGATGAGTATAAAGAGCAAAGTATAGAGAAAAGAAGGATTAAACATAAAGATATTCAGCCATTAATAGCCAAGTATACTACTAATTCTAAATTTAAGGTACAAGTAGTAGGAAAATCAATAGAGGGTAGAGATTTATCTTTAATAAGTATTGGTAGTGGTAAAACAAGTGTTTTTTTATGGTCGCAAATGCATGGAAATGAACCAACGGCAACCCAAGCTATTTTTGATATTTTTAATTTTTTAGATAGTAACGATTTTAAGAGCGAAAAGAAAGCTATTTTAGAAAATTTAACGCTTCATTTTTTACCAATGTTAAACCCAGATGGAGCAGAGGTATATAAAAGGAGAAACACTTTAGGTATAGATATTAATAGAGACGCTTTAAGATTACAATCTCCAGAAGGTAGAACATTAAAGCGTGTTAGAGATAGCTTACAAGCAGATTTTGGGTTTAATTTGCATGATCAAAGTACGTATTATAATGCAGAATTAACAGATAAGCCAGCAACAATATCTTATTTAGCACCAGCTTATAATTACGAGAAAGATATTAATGAAGTACGTGGTAATGCAATGAAAGTTATTGCGTTTATGAATGCTATTATTCAAAAATATGCACCAGGACAAGTAGGGAAGTATAACGATGATTTTGAACCTAGAGCATTTGGAGATAATATACAAAAATGGGGGACAAGCACTATTTTAATAGAATCTGGTGGCTATGCAAATGATGTAGAAAAACAAGAAATACGTAAATTAAATTATGTATCAATTCTATCGGCTATATATACCATAGCAAAACAGAATTATGTAGATATACCTTTATCAGATTATGATAAAATACCAGAGAATGACCGTAAGCTTTTCGATTTAAAATTAGAAGCTGTTACCTATGAACTTTTGGGAAATAAGCATATTTTAGATATTGGAATTAATAGGCTAGAGGTAGATAATGACGCGCATGATGATTTTTATTATAGCAGTAGAATTTTAGACCAGGGAGATTTATCTACGTATTACGGTTATGAAACTTTTAAGGGAACCGATTATACGGTTACAGAAGGAAAAATGTATCCTAAAACACTAAATACAATAAAGGAATATGCTAAGTTAGATGCCATGGCATTATTAAAACAGGGATACACTTATGTTAGAGTTAAAAATATACCATCTGCACAGCTACAAGTGGCAAAACCATTACATGTAATTAGTAGTTTTTATGAGGTGCCACCGCTACATTTAGAAGTAGGTATAAACCCTACTTTTTTATTGAAGAAAGACAATAAAATAGCATATGCAGTTGTAAACGGATTTCTTATCGATTTACAAAAAGACAAAGGTAGTTTTGAAAATGCGATGATTTATAGGTAGCCTAGTAATCCGTATGGTATAAATAACCAAAATTAATACTAGCGCTATTTCCGTTTACAATTAGCACAGTTAACATCGTTAATAATGTAACTACAATTACAGAAAATAGTAAAAGTATAAACGCTTTGTGCCATTTAGATAATGCGCCTATAGCGCTAAGTTGAATAATTTCTTTAATTATACCCATAATAATATTTTTATAAATGATTATCATAGCTTTTAAGGTTTGGTAATTGGGGTTGTTACTTTTAAAACAACTATCTAAGCAAAAACCCTACTTTATAAATTGAAATAATATTTAACGTTTTATACGGTAGAAACAAAAAGAGGTTTTAATAACTTTGTTACAGAAAGATAATAATCTAAAAAGCGGTGTTTTACCGTATGTTTTATAGATTATTAAAGAAAGAGAAAGAAGATGAATATATTATTATTTGGAATAACAAAAGATATAGTTGGATGTTCATCTTTATCTATTCCCGTTGCTAAGGTAAGTTCCTTAAAAACAGTAAAGGCATTAAAAGATTATTTGTCAAATACATATCCAGACTTAAAAAAACTATCATCTTTAGCAGTAGCAGTTAACAATAATTACGCAAAAGATAATACTGCTATAGATACATACGATGAAATAGCATTAATACCACCAGTTAGTGGCGGATAATGTATCTTTGTTTCTATACAAAGAGTAGCCTAATAATTAAGTTATATGTTAATAGATAGCCATAATAGAGTAATAGATTATTTGCGTTTGTCCGTTACAGACCGTTGTAATCTACGCTGTAATTATTGTATGCCAGCAGAAGGAATTAATTTTGTTAAGAAAGACAAATTATTTACACTGGAGGAGCTTTTTACGTTAAGTAAAATTATGGTTGGGCAAGGCGTTAATAAAATCCGAATTACAGGAGGTGAACCTTTTGTACGTAAAGATTTAATGGTTTTATTACGAAACCTAACTACACTAAAAGGCTTAAACGATATCTCTATTACTACAAATGCAACGCTTATAGGGCCGCATATAGATGAGTTAAAGCAATTAGGCATAAAAAATGTAAACGTAAGTTTAGATGCTATTAGCAAGGAATCTTTTGAGCGTATAACAAGAAGAAACGAGTTTGAAACTGTTTATAATAACCTACTACGTTTAATCACAGAAGGATTTAATGTACGGGTAAATTTTATTGTTTTAGACGGACAAAATACAGAAGATATATTACCCATTTTAGAGTTGATGAAGAATTATGATGTTGGTGTGCGTTTTTTAGAAGAAATGCCATTTAACGGAGGGTCTAAAACATTTAATACTATTAATTGGACTTACGAAAATATTTTAAATCATATAAAATCTAAATATTCTGAAATAGAATTATTACCATCGCCTAAAACATCTACCTCTGTAAATTATAAAATTAAAGGACATAAAAGTACGTTTGGTTTAATACCATCTTTTAGCCGTACATTTTGTGGTACTTGCAATAGGTTACGAATATCTGCTACCGGAGATGTAGTTACTTGTTTGTATGCAAAGCCAAGCACAAACCTAAGAGATATTCTAAGAGGCGAAAATGCAGAACAAAATGTAATTGCTTATGTTTTAAAAGCCATAGGAACTAAAGCAAAAACAGGTTTTGAAGCGCAAAAATTACATTCTTCTTCTGTTTTTGATAGTTCTATGACCTCTATTGGCGGATAATTATTTTATTTTAATGGTATGAAAAAGTTATACGGACTTGTATTATCTGGTGGTAAAAGTACCCGTATGGGAACAGATAAAGGGCGTATAGAGTATCATGGAATACCCCAGCAAGAGTATGCATACCAACTCTTACAAAACTTTTGCGATGCCGTTTTTTTAAGTGTTCGTAAGGAGCAAGTATCAGAAGTTTCATCGGCATTTAAAACTATTTTAGATGATAATACATATAAAGGACCATTTAATGGTATTTTAAGTGCACATCATAAATATACAGAAGTAGCTTGGTTAGTGATAGCTTGCGATTTACCTTTGTTAAATAATAAAGCTATAGCGCAGTTGGTAAAAGAAAGAGATGGCACAAAAATAAGCACAGCTTTTGCTTCCAGAGCAAGTAAATTACCAGAACCTCTATGTGCTATATGGGAACCTAAGGGCTTAAAAAAAGCAATTGCGTTTTTAAATAATGGAGCAAGTAAAAGCCCTCGAAAATTTTTATTAGAACATAATGTAGCTTTGGTTTTTCCAGAAAATGAAGAAGTTTTGTTCAATACAAATTCTAAAGAAGAATATAAAATTGCCCAACTAAAAATAAAACAAATTGAAAAGTAAAAGATACATACGACAAACTACCTTAAAAGAGTTTGGAGCAGAAGCGCAACAAAAACTTTCCAAAGCAAAAGTATTAGTTATAGGCGTTGGCGGATTAGGAATTCCTGTATTACAGTACTTAAATGCAATGGGTGTAGGTGTTTTAGGTATGGTAGAGCAAGATGTTGTAGATTTAAGTAATTTACAAAGGCAAGTTTTATATTCAGAACCAGATATTGGTGCGCCCAAATTGCAAGTAGCTTTAGAGAAATTAAAGGCACAAAATTCCGAAACTACATTTAAAACTTATGATACGTTTTTAACCCCCAAAAATGCATTAGAGATAATTGCAGATTTTGATTTGGTAGTAGATGCTTCCGATAATTTTGCAACACGGTATTTAGTAAACGATGCTTGTGTTATTTTAAAAAAACCATTTATCTATGGAGCCTTACATAGTTTTGAAGGTCAGGTAAGTGTGTTTAATTACCAAGGCGGACCAACCTATCGTTGTTTGTTTCCTAATATGCCCAATAGTGCAGAAATCCCTAATTGTAACGATAACGGAGTATTAGGAGTAGTACCAGGAATTGTAGGTAATTTACAAGCATTAGAGGCGATAAAAGTAATTACAGGGATAGGAGAAAATTTAAGTGGTACCCTATTATTATTTAACGGATTACAACAATCATATCAAAAAATAAAATTTCAATTGCAACCAGAAAATTTAAATATAAAACAATTACAAGAAACCTACGAAGACGCTTCTTGTGTAAATATAGCTGCTGTTTCTATAGCTAAATTACAAGAATTACTAAAAAATAAGGCAGACATACAGCTAATAGATGTCCGTACCGAAAACGAGTATGAAGACGACCATTTAGAGGGTAGTATTAATATTCCTTTGGTTGAGGTAGATGACCGTTTAGATGAAATAAATCCAGATAAACCTATTTATATGCTATGTGAGACCGGAAAGCGTAGTAAAATTGCTATTGAAATTTTAATGGAAGAATTTGAAGAAAGCACTTTTTTTAATGTAGATGGAGGGATGAGTGCTTTGTAGTAATTATTTAATTACATTAAATTCTATAACTTTCTTTTTATACTCAAATTTTATTTTTTCTGCTTTTTTACTTTTAACGTAATTAATATTATTTGTTGAAACTATAAAATTTACTTTGGTCATCCATTGGTTTGATATATTAGAATAATCAGATTCTATTTCTGTAATGTCGGACTTTAAATTAATAAGATTGTTTTTTTCAATTAAAATTAATTGAGCTCCATTATAGGTCTTTATATTTTCTCTACTTAAAATTGTTGCTTCAAGAAATTTATGTCCTGCCAACTCTTGGAAATCTACCCATAATTGTCCGTTAAATGATTCTGCAACTTTTTCCCCTGCTATATTCTGTATTAGGTTTTCTGTGTAAGTGTCTACATGTGTGCGTTGTAAGGCTCTAATGTTACCAAAATTAGCTAATACTTTATCAATTTTTCTAAAAATACTCATCCCCGTTATGTAAAAAGTTCCTTTTTTTAAGCTACTTAGTAAGATAAAAATACACTTTTATTCTATTGTATTTTGTTTAACTTGATGTTTAAATATTTAAACAAAATGATTAAATTTGATAAAAATTAGTTTATGAAATTATATCAAATCCATGCCAAACAAGCATTACCTATAAGTAAAGAGCAAGCATGGAATTTTTTATCTACGCCACAAAATTTAGGATTAATTACCCCAGACCATATGTCGTTCGATATTCAGACAGAGGAAGTTGGTCCAATGTATGCAGGGCAAATTATTCAATATAAAATATCACCTTTTGCAGGCTATTCCACAAAATGGGTTACAGAAATAACCCATGTAAAAGATGAAGAGTATTTTGTAGATGAGCAGCGTTTTGGGCCTTATAGTCTGTGGCATCATAAACATTTTATAAAAAAAGTGAACGGATATATAGTAATGGAAGATATTGTAGATTACAAGCTTCCATTAGGTATATTGGGGAGATTTGCTCATCTGTTATTTGTGAAAAGACAATTAAAAGGAATATTTAAATTTAGAGAACAAAAATTAATAGAACTTTTTGGGAAAGTAGAAGGTGTAAAAAGTGAATTATCAATGAAAACAATCTAAGTTACATGAAAAAGAATATACTACTTATCGGCGGTTCTTATGGTATTGGTAATGCTATTGTAAAACAATTAAATAATGACTACAATGTTTTTATTGCTTCTAGAACAAAAGAAGGAATAGAAAATGCAAATCATATTTTATTTAATGCGCTAACAGATGAGTTAGATGTAACTACTTTACCTAACCAATTACATGGTTTTGTATACTGCCCAGGAAGTATTAATCTTAAACCATTAAAAATGTTAGGTGCAGATGCTTTTGAGAAGGATATGCATATTAATTTTTTTAGTTTAGTAAAAGCTTTTAAAACTATAGAGAGTAGGTTGGTAGATAATTCTAGTGTTGTTTTCTTTAGTACAGTTGCAGTACAAACAGGAATGCCATTTCATACTAGTGTTGCCGCATCTAAAGGAGCTATAGAAGGTTTTGCAAAATCATTGGCGGCAGAGTATGCACCAAAAATACGTGTAAATGTAATAGCACCTTCCCTTATAGATACGCCATTAGCTAAAAGACTTTTAAATAATGATAAAAAAAGAGAAGCAATGGCAGAACGCCACCCTTTAAAGAGAGTAGGTAATGTATTGGATATTGCTAATGTTGCTGTATTATTGTTGAGTGATAAATCTTCGTGGATAACTGGGCAAGTATTAAAAGTAGATGGAGGGATATCAACTCTAAAAATATAGTAACATATCTATGAAGCAAGAAGTAACGCTGTTTTGGTTTCGAAGAGATTTAAGGTTAGAAGATAATGTAGGTTTATTTGCAGCATTAAAAGAAAATGTACCTGTGTTGCCTATTTTTATTTTTGATACCGAAATTTTAGAAAAACTTCCTAAAAATGATGCTAGGGTTAACTTTATACATCAGTCGCTTTGTAAAATGCACAAGTATTTAAAAGAAAATTTTCAAAGTGGTATTTCTATTTACTTAGGAAAACCATTAGACGTATTTCAAAACTTGCAGCAAACGTATCAAATTAAAACAGTACATACCAATCACGATTATGAGTCGTATGCAAAAGAAAGAGACGAGCAGGTAAGTCAGTTTTTAAAAGAAAGAAATATATCTTTTAATAGTTACAAAGATCAGGTTGTTTTTGAAAAATCTGAAATTGTAAAAGATGATGGTACTCCATATGTAGTATATACTCCTTATAAAAATAAATGGAAAAGTAATTTTAAGGGAACACATATTAAGTCACACACATCAGAAGATAATTTAAATAATTGCATTAAAAATATAGATTTTAAGCAGTTAACATTACAAGAGATTGGTTTTACAGTGTCTGCCATTAAAGTTCCAGAATATATCGTAAGCCCTAACTTAATTCAGAATTACGAAAAAACAAGAGATTACCCGGCAATAAAAAATGGAACATCTAGATTAGCTCCTCATTTGCGCTTTGGTACAGTATCGGTGCGTAAAATGGTGCAGAAGGCAATAGCAGAAGAGAACGAAATTTTTTGGAATGAGTTGATATGGAGAGAATTTTTTATGCAAATATTATGGCATTTTCCGCATACTATAAATAAAGCTTTTAGACCTAAATACGACCGTATTGTTTGGCGTAATAATGAGGCTGAGTTTAAAAAATGGACACAAGGGCAAACAGGCTATGCTTTAGTAGATGCTGGTATGCGAGAATTAAATGCCACGGGACATATTCACAATAGAGTACGTATGTTAGTAGCTAGTTTTTTATGCAAACACTTGCTAATAGACTGGCGTTGGGGAGAAGCTTATTTTGCAGAAAAACTATTAGATTACGAATTAAGTAGTAATATAGGTAATTGGCAATGGGCCGCGGGTAGTGGAGTAGATGCAGCACCCTATTTTAGAATTTTTAATCCAATGACGCAGGTAGATAAGTTCGATAAACAAAGAGCATATATAAATAAGTGGGTGCCAGAACTACAAGAACTTACTTACCCTAATAAAATGGTAGACCATAAAATGGCAAGAGAACGTTGTCTTAAAACATATAAAGAGGCAGTTGGCTAAATTCTTTTTTGTATTTTAAAGGAATCATAATACAAAACCATGGCTAAAAATAAGACCATTCCCAACCAAGCTTCGGTAACTGAGTTTTTAGATGCAATAACGGATACTACTAAGCATAAAGATTGCTATGCATTATTAGATGTAATGCAGAAAATAACAGGAAAACCTCCTGTAATGTGGGGAAATAGTATAGTTGGTTTTGGTAGTTACCATTATAAGTATAATACAGGTAGGGAAGGAGATATGCCATTAACTGCTTTTTCTCCTCGAAAGCAAAATATTACCATTTATATTATGACTGGTTTTGATGCTTATGAGGACTTATTACAGCAATTAGGACCTTATAAAACAGGGAAATCTTGTTTGTATATTAAGAGAATGGCAGATGTAAATATTAACATATTATCAGAAATTATTAAATGCTCTTATGATATAATGGATAAGAAGTATAACAGTTAATTCCTTATCCATTAAATTAATTGTAAGAAAATCGCAACAATTATTTAAAACATAACATTTAAATTTTACTTATTTTTAGGAAAGAAAACTTAAAAAGTATAAAACATGAATACACAAGAAGTAGCTAGTAAATGGAAACAGATGTGCACAGAAGGTAAAAACCTTGAATGTATTAACGAGCTATACGCAGATAATGTGTTAAGTAAAGAAATGCCAGGTATGCCAGGAGAATTAACCTCTGGAAAGCAAAACGTTTGGAATAAAAGTAAAGAATGGTTAGAAAGTGTAGAAGATTTTCATGCTAATGAAATTTCAGAACCAGTTGTTGCAGGAAACTTTTTTACAGCAAAAATGAGTTTTGATTGTACTTTTAAGGAAAGAGGTAGACAACAAATGGAAGAAGTTTGTCTTTACGAGGTAAGAGATGGGAAAATTGCAAGCGAACAGTATTTTTATACGATGGGAGCATAAGATATAATATCATATTTTTTTAAAAGATTATTAAAGCTTAATTTAGGTTTTAATAATCTTTTTTTTTATTGAATGAATACGGAGGAATTAATCATAAAAGAGATAGCAGCTGTAGATACATGGCAACTTAGACATTCGGTAATGTGGCCTAATAAGCCTATGGATTATATAAAGCTTAAAGAGGATAATAGTGGTGTTCATTTTGGTGGTTATGTTAATAATGAGCTAGTTTCTATAGTGTCATTTTTTATAAAAAATAACCAAGCCCAATTTAGAAAGTTGGCAACTATACATACAGCACAAGGTAAGGGCTACGCAACAATGCTGTTAAAGCATGTATTTAAGTTTGCAGAACATAAAAATGTTGCTAGTATTTGGTGTAATGCAAGAGCAAATAAAACTAATTTTTATAAGAAGTTTGGAATGCTTAAAACAAGTAAAACTTATACCAAAGGAGGTATAAATTTTGTTGTTATGAAAAAAATGTATGATTAATTATTAGTTAGATGAAGAATAGATTAGAAAATGAATTAGTATGAAAGCAATAAAGAATATATTTCCATTAGGATTTCCATGGCAAACGCAAGACCCGTTTTTATTTTGTGTATACCATTATGATCAATATCCAAAAGGAAAAGAAGATATGAGTCCGGCTGTATCTTTAGAAGGAAGAACTTTAGGGAACGATTTTACGGTAAAAGATGGTTTTCGTATGTATCATGGAAGAACAATTCCAGGTTTTCCATATCACCCACATAGAGGTTTTGAGACCATAACAATTGCTAATAAAGGATATTGTGACCATTCGGATTCCTTGGGGTCGGCAGGTCGTTTTGGAGAAGGAGATGTGCAATGGATGACGGCAGGTCGTGGTGTACAGCATTCAGAAATGTTTCCCTTGCTAAAAACGGAAGAAGAAAACCCTTTAGAATTGTTTCAAATATGGTTAAACCTCCCTAAAGCAGATAAGTTTGTAGATCCACATTTTGCAATGTTATGGCATGAAGATATTCCTGTAGTAGAAGAAATCAATGCAAAGGTAAAAGTTATTGCGGGAGATTATAAAGGTATTGCCGCATTAAAACCAGCGCCAAACTCTTGGGCTGCAAACCCAGTAAATGAGGTTGCTATATTGAATATTCATATCGATGCTAATACAGAGTATATATTGCCTGCTGCTAAAAATGAAGTTAACAGAACGCTTTATTTTTATGAAGGAGATAGTGTAGAAATTAATGAACAGAAAATAGTTCCTAATTATGGTGTAGAATTGGTTTCTAATAATGAAATAAAAATTAAAGCAGGAGCTAAGAGCGCTCATTTTTTAATGTTGCAAGGTAAAGCAATAGATGAGCCTATAGCTAAGCATGGACCTTTTGTAATGAATACCCATGAGGAAATAGAACAAGCAATGGATGAGTATAGATTAACGCAATTTGGTGGTTGGCCATGGCCGCATGCAGATAATGTACACGCTAAAGATAAAGGGCGTTTTGCAAAATTCCCAGATGGTACCATAGTAGAAAAATAAAAAAGGAGCTAATGAATTTGCTCCTTTTAGTTTTTTTATAAATATGATGTTTTACAAGCGAACAATTTTAGCGCCTATTGCACGTAAACGTTCGTCTATATTTTCATAACCACGGTCTATTTGTTCAATATTATGAATGGTAGATGTACCTTTTGCAGATAAAGCTGCAATTAATAACGAAACACCTGCT
>CALHVB010000160.1 GCA_938039345.1 uncultured Sediminicola sp. | reverse complement strand
GGAGCTTTAAAAGTGCTATGCCTAGTTATAAAAGTGATATTAAAATCTCTGAAACAACTTTTTCTACGGATAGGGCATTACAACATGTATCTACACTTTCTAAGCAACCTCATGGCGTTGGGTCAGATGGCCATATAAAAGCTCAACATTATATTACATTTCAATTACAAAGCATGAGCTTAAAAACACAATTACAAGAAGCTTATACTGCTGGTGATTGGGCAAACATGTGTAAAGCAACTAATATTATAGCAAAAATTAAAGGTTCCGACCCTTCTAGAAAATCACTTTTATTACTTACCCACTATGATAGTCATCCGCATTCTTCTTTAGGGGCTAGTGATGCAGGTAGTGGCGTTGCTACTATATTAGAGGGTATACGTGCTTTCTTAGCAAAAAAAGAAACTCCAAAAAATGATATTATTATTCTATTTTCCGATGCAGAAGAAATTGGATTAAATGGTGCCGATTTATTTGTTAACCAACACCCGTGGGCCAATGATGTTGGGCTTGTTTTAAATTTTGAAGCTAGAGGTAGTGGCGGACAAAGTATTATGCTTATTGAAACCAATGACGGAAATAGCAAGCTTATAAAAGAATTTACTAATGCTAACCCCAAATACCCTGTTGCTAATTCTTTAGCTTATAGTATTTATAAAATGCTGCCTAATGATACTGACTTAACTGTTTTTAGAGAAGATAAAAATATACAAGGTTTTAATTTTGCCTTTATAGATGATCATTATGATTACCATACGGTTAGAGATTCATACGAAAGATTAGATAAAAACACCCTTACTCACCAAGGAAGTTATTTGGTTCCTTTATTAAATCATTTTAGTACTATAGACCTAGAGGAAACAAAAAGCAAAACAGACCATATATATTTCAATATTCCATTTTTTAAACTAGTATCATACCCTTTCGACTGGGTATGGCCTATGTTTGCCTTTGCTTTATTCTGTTTTGTACTGCTACTTATAAGTGGCTTTAAAAAGAAAACGCTAAACCTAAAAGATAGCCTTAAAGGTTTTTTACCACTATTACTATCATTAATAATAAATGGTACTATAGGTTTTTATAGTTGGCCACTCTTAAAATTAATATACCCGCAATATAAAGACATATTACAAGGGTTTACCTATAACGGTTATACCTATATTGCTGCTTTTAGCTTCTTATCTATTACTATTTGTTTTTGGCTCTATAAAAAGTTTTCTAAAATAACCACGCCAAATCTATTAGTAGCTCCTATTGTAATATGGCTTATCATTTGCGGAGCAATAGCAGCCTATTTACCAGGTGCAAGTTTCTTTATAATTCCATTATTTGCCTTATTGGTTTCGTTTTTAGTACTTATAAACCAAAAACAACCAAACCCCTATCTACTCGTATTTTTAGCTATACCCGCATTGTGGATTTATAGTCCTTTTATTAAAATGTTTCCTGTAGGATTAGGTTTAAAAATGATGGTAGCAGCAACAGCATTAACAACACTTACTTTTATTTTATTATTACCAATTTTCGGATTTTACAAAAGCAAAGGAAAATGGGCGTTCCTTAGCTTGTTTTTGGCTGTAGCCTTTATGGTTTCTGCTCATTTTAATGCTGGCTTCTCAGTAGAAAATGCAAAACCTACAAGCTTATTATATGTATTAAATGCAAACACCAATACTGCACAATGGGCTACCTATGACCATGTAATTAGTGATTGGACAAAACAATACATTAAACAAAATAAAGACACAGAGAAAAACAACTATTTAACCTTACCTAGCAAATATAACACACATTTTACACAGGTTTCTAATGCACCATTAAAAGCTATTGCCCTTCCAAAAATAGAAACAACAAAAGATA
Organism: uncultured Sediminicola sp.; assembly: GCA_938039345.1. Next base: position 10,549 of record CALHVB010000160.1, on the reverse strand, counting down.
CTGTTATTGATAAGCAAAGACACTTAACTATCTGTATTACGCCACAACGACTGGCACATAGATTAGAAGTATTTTCTAATAACATAACCATTAATAAAGCATCTGTTAATAATGTTGCTATTGATGTAGCTATTTTAAAAGAACGTAATTCTAAAATAAAACATAAAAAATTAATATCACATTATCTTAATGGTACAAACTACACCGAGATAGATATTGTAATACCAAAAGATAAAGAATTAGAATTAACACTATACGAATCGTCTAATGATTTACTAAAAAATCCGTTATTTACTATTCCTAAAAGACCAGAAGATAACATTCCTAAACCTTTTGTTTTAAATGATGCTATCTTAGTGGTAAAAACAATAAAATTTTGAATAAAACAATAGGCATTACTGGTTGTGGTTGGCTTGGTTTACCTTTAGCAAAATCTTTTGTAAAAGACGGATATACGGTATTGGGCACCACCACTTCTAAAGATAAAAAATCGCATTTAAGCACTCATAAAATTATCCCTTTTATAGTAACACTAACTCAAGAAAAAATTGAAGGAGATATTACTGCTTTCTTAAAAAATTTAGATGTCATCATTATAAATATCCCTCCTAAATTAAGAGGCACAAATACTCCTAAAGAAAGTTATGTGCAAAAAATGCAATTGCTACATGCCGCAATAAAAAAATCAGATGTAAAAAAAGTAATCTTTGCTAGCAGTACCTCTGTCTACGGAAATATAGATGGCGATGTTACCGAAGATACTATAGCAGTACCCATAACAGCTTCTGGAAAACAAATGTTAGCATCTGAACACCTATTTCTTAATGACAAAGAATTAGAAACTACCGTAATTAGATTCGCAGGACTTATTGGCCCTGATAGACACCCCGTTATAAACTTATCTAAAAAAACAACGGTATCCAATGGTAATTTTCCTGTAAATCTTATTCACTTAAACGATTGCGTTAGCGTTATAAAAACCATTGTAGCAAAAAATTATTGGAACACTATTTTTAATGCCGTTTACCCATTACACCCATCAAAGAAAGAATATTACACCATACAGGCAGAAAAATTAAATATTCCAACCCCTTGTTATACAGATAATAATACCCAAAAAGGGAAGAAAATAATTTCTGACAGATTAATACGTGTTAATGATTTTAAATTCCTCACATCTATTTTTGAATAGTTCACAACACAAATACATACTTTCACAACAAAGCTCATTTAACACTGTTAAATAAGTTTACCAAAAGCTAATTTCCTTTTACCTTTGAAAGAAAAAGCGAAAAAAAAGAATGAAAGAAACCTGGCTAAGAGCAAAAATTATATCTGAATTTAAAAACTTAATTACCGTAAGTTGTTCCAGTCAAAGAATGATTGAAAAATTTGAAAAACTTCATATCACCATTCTAAAAAAGCATTACAATGCTGTAGATGTTTCTTTTGATTACCATAGAAATAGAGTTTATATGAACATGATTTTAGATGATAGTTCTTATAGCTCTAGAAAAATAGTGCAAGATTTACCACTAGTAAAAACTAATATATGGTATGGTAATCTATTTAGTTTTTTAAAAAATTGCATAGAAAAAGATGATAAGAGTATTGCTTTTTATGCTAGTTTGTTAAGGACTTATAAAAATGAAAATGCTTTAGTATTTAATACTCCCCACTTTTAAAGCCACAACTTTTCATTTTATTTTGTTGATTTTTACTCCTTTAAAGGTTTTCTTAACACAATACTAAAAATAATTTAATAGTTTTGGCGCACTTAAAATTATTTAGAAAATGAAAAAGTTTTTATTTATTCTTTTATTATGTGCCAGCTTTACTAATGCGCAAACTAAAAGCGAACTACAAAAGCATTACGAAGGTTTCTATAAACAAATGAAACAACAAGGTGATGTTACAGGTATTATTAATGCATTAACACACTTAAATGTTATTGCGCCTTCTGTAGCTCGTAGAGATACTTTAGCTTATGTATACGTTAATAATGGCCAACATTTACAAGCTTTAAATACAATTGGTGTAGATAAGAATGATACCGATTCTGATTTAGCTGTGCAAATTAAAGCCATATCCTTAAAAGCAATAAACCAACCCAAACGAGCTATAGAGCAATTTGAAGTACTTTTTAAAAAAACTCCTTCGCCTTATTTAGCTTATGAATTGGCAGATTTAAAAATAATGACGGGAGATTATGCTGGTGCAAATCAAAATATAACCTATGGTCTTGCAAATGTTAAAGATGATATGAAATATGCTTTTTACGAAAGACAGCAACCTTACGAAGCTTCTTTAAAAGCTGCATTTATTCATATTAAAGCTTTAGCGCAATACCAATCTGACCAAAATATAGATGCTGCTTTAACTAGTATTGATGAAGCACTAAAAATTGATCCTAATTTTAATTTAGCAAGTTTAACAAAACAAGCGCTAGAAACAAGAAAAGCTAACCCTGAAGTAAAGAAATAAATACACTTTAAAATAATAATAAAGCGAGCTATTCTTTTGAAGTAGCTCGCTTTTTTGTTTATGGAATCTTTTATAAAATTATTCGGCTAATTTAATAGTGAGTAAACTATCCGCTTCTTTTTTTAGTTGCACTACTTCTGATACCTTTTCATTAGGAATAGCAATGGATAATACGTAATGTGCTATTTTCCAATTTCCGTTTACTTTTTTTAAAACGCCAGAGCCTCTACAAAGTTTCATTTGCGTATCTAACAACTCATCAAACCAAGCAAAATCTTCTGCTTTATTTACATATATGTTTCGCTCTACTGCTTTAAAATTCCAAGCTTTTCCTTGATCAAAATAAGGTTTAGAAAAAGTTTTAAAGGCTTTGTTTTGCCAATTTTCTGTAGCATCTGTTCCTATAAAAACGCTATCATCTGTCATTTTATCAAAATAAGCTTCAAAATTTGCTTCTGCTGCTGCTTTATGCCAACTATCTAAGGTATTTTCTATTTGAAGTTTGGCTGTATTTCTTTGTGCCGTAACATCAGCAAAACTTAGGAGTATAAAAACAAAAAATAGGACTTTTTTATTCATCTATATCTAAAAACAAACTAGGGTCAATAATGCTATTTACAGTAACATTAAACTGATTTAAAAAGGCGTTATGCGCATTTGTTAATTCTAAAGCTATAGGCTGTAACTCTTGTCCATAATGCAAACCAGCTTTTAATTTTAAAATATATGCTTTACATACTTTAAGCCTACTCTTAATATGATTTTTATTAAATACCTCTGGATATTTAGATTTAGCAAGCACTTTATGCTTTTCTATTAAATCTTCTAATGCAACTTCTAAATCTTGTTTGTTTTCAGATTTATAAAGAGTTGCAAAACTAGTTTCAAAATCTTTAAACGCTGTCCAGTTTTTTATAGAATCTCTTGCCTTTGTATTAATATACCCAATGGCCGGAAGCTTTTTAACATTAAAATCTATTTTAGTATCGACAACAACTTTCTCCTCTTCTTTTTTTTGTTCACCACATGATAACAATACAAGAGATACTAGAAATAGTAAAAAAAAGATTATTTTTTTCATGAAAACGAAATTACAATTTTTAATGCATACTATTTTACTAACAAAAGCTTAAAACCATTAGATATTAAATTTTAGTTTTTTTTCAATTGCCATAATAATAGCATTTGCAATATCTTTTCCTGTAGCATTTTCTATACCTTCTAAACCTGGCGATGAATTTACTTCTAGCAATAACGGCCCCTTATTAGAGCGTATAATATCTACACCCGCAACAGCTAAATTCATAACCTTTGCTGCTTTTATCGCTAATTTTTTTTCCTCTGCAGTTATCTTAATTACAGATGCCTTACCGCCTTGGTGAATGTTGGCTCTAAATTCTCCTTTTTCTGCTTGCCTTTGCATTGAGGCTACTACTTTGCCATTAACTACAAAACATCTAATATCTTGTCCATTGGCTTCCTTTATAAACTCCTGAACTAATATATTTGTTTGCACACTTTTAAAAGCATTGATAACACTTTCTGCGGCTTTATTGGTCTCTGCTAAAACTACTCCTTTACCCTGCGTGCTTTCTAACAACTTAATAATTAATGGTGCCCCGTTTACCATTTTTATTAGGTCTTTAGTATCTAAAGGAGATTTAGCAAAGCCCGTTATGGGAATATGAATATCGTTTTTAGCAAATAACTGTGATGCAAATAATTTATCTCTAGATTGTGTTATGGCTTCTGCTGTATTTAAACAATACACCCCTAAATTATAAAACTGACGAATAAGTGCACAACCATAAAAGGTAACTGCTGGTTTTATTCTTGGTATAATAGCATCAAACTCATTTAAAATATTACCTCCTCTATACCTAATTTCAGGGGAAGAAGCATCTAACTTCATATAAGAATGTTCTACATTTAAAAACACCATTTCATGCCCCATCGCTGTACCAGCCTCCATAATTCTTTTGTTACTATACAAATTAGGGTTACTTGCTAAAAGAGCTATTTTTAAGCCTGTTTTTTCTTTGTAGAAGTGAGCATATTTACTTTGTATTTCCTCTTCTGAAAAACTTTGTATTTGGTAGTTTTCTGCTGAGTTAACAATGTATCGGTTATTAATTGCCTCTCTACCCAATAGCATACGAAACTCCATCGTATCTCTATTAGCCAAGGTAAGTTCAATTTCAAAAACTTCATTACCAAGAGAAATAGGTGTTTTTATAACATAGCGGTCTTCAGAAATACCCGAAGAACTTTTAATAGACCTAGTATCTACTAAACGTGCTTCACATTTAATAGAAATACTTCTATTTTCTTGCAAGGGGTTTACCTCAAACCTTACCCATTGATGAGCTTCTCTTTCAAAAAGCTTTATGTTATTTGCTTGTATAGATGATGTTTTTGCACCAGAATCTACTCTAGCCTTTATGGCAGGAACTCCTAATTCTTTAAAAACACACCACTCTTCACTACCAATAATTTTTAAATTCTTCAAAATTGTTTTTTTAGGCTAACTAGTTCTTCAAATTAAAATTACAGAGGCTAGTTATTTTTAATTTACTATATTAATATTCAGCAATTTACGAAATTGCATTGGGGTCATCATCAGCATAATCTTCATAATCTTCTTCCTCGTAATTAGACATTGTAATCTCTAATTTAGCACTAATTTTAACCAAGTACTTTGTATCCTCGGTTTTTACTTCTACAGCTTCTATAAGTTCATTTTTTGCATTCTTAAAACTTATAATATCACGATCATCATACCCATCTGGATAACGCTCTACTAAAAGTTTTAAAACTTCTGGAGTTAATTTTTTAAAATCTACGATTACTCTTTTTAAATTATCCATAATTACATATCTAAGAGGTAGGCAAAAATTAATGGTGCAACAATCGTTGCATCGCTTTCTATAATAAACTTAGGCGTATGTATATCTAATTTACCCCAGGTTATTTTCTCATTGGGCACTGCTCCAGAATAAGAGCCATAACTTGTTGTAGAATCGCTTATTTGACAAAAATAACTCCAAAAAGGGGTGTTAGTACGCTCCATATCTTGGTATAACATAGGAACAACGCATATAGGAAAATCTCCTGCAATACCACCTCCTATTTGAAAGAAGCCAATACCGTTTTCAGAATTTTGGGTATACCAATCTGCTAAGAAAGTCATATACGCTATACCAGATTTCATGGTACTTGCCTTTAGCTCTCCTTTTAGTACATAAGAAGCAAAAATATTTCCCATAGTACTATCTTCCCACCCTGGGCAAATAATGGGTAAGTTTTTCTCTGCCGCAGCATACATCCAAGAATCTTTTAAATCTATCTCATAATAGGTTTCTAATACTCCAGAGAGTAATAGTTTATACATAAACTCATGTGGCAAATAACTTTCTCCGGCATCATCTGCATCTTTCCATATCTTAAAAATATGCTTTTGTAATCTACGAAATGCTTCTTCTTCTGGTATACACGTATCGGTAACTCTATTTAAGCCTTTTTCTAATAAATCCCACTCATCTTGCGGCGTTAAATCTCTATAATTAGGCACTCTTTTGTAGTGAGAGTGCGCCACTAAATTCATGATATCTTCTTCTAGATTAGCTCCGGTACATGAAATAATTTGGACTTTATCTTGGCGTATTATTTCTGCAAATATTTTCCCTATTTCTGCAGTACTCATGGCTCCTGCTAAAGAAACTAACATTTTAGCACCCTTATTTAACTGGTCTTCATAGCCTTTTGCTGCATCTACTAAAGCAGCAGCATTAAAATGCAAATAATACTTTTCTATAAAATTAGAAATTTCTCCTTTAGACTTTGTCATTTTCAAATTTTTGGGATTTGTTAGGTACTTTTAAATCTAAGTTATAGGTATTGTCGTAACTATCTTCAGATGCCTGCCCCATAAATTTATAACTCAGCATCTTATAGTATAATTTTGCTGCTAAAAAATCTGATGATTTATCTATTTGGTTAGGGCATAGCTCTACCATATCAAAACCCACCACATTTTTTTCTTTAAAAACCTGTTTTAAAAAATCTAGCGTTTCATACCAAAATAAGCCTCCAGGTTCTGGGGTTCCTGTAGAAGGCATTATAGACGGGTCTAAAGCATCTAGATCAAAGGTTATAAACACATTATCGGTTAATAAATCTATAACTTTATCCATCCAAAATTCATCGGTAACCATATCATGAGCAAAGAATATTTTCTCCTCATCTACAAATGTTTTTTCTGAAGCACTCATGCTTCTAATACCTACCTGAATTAAATTTGTAGTTTGGCTAGCTTCGTGTACCGCACAGGCGTGGTTATACTTAGACCCTTCATAAGATGCTCTTAAATCTGCATGCGCATCAATATGTAAAACCGTTAAATCATCAAAACACTCATTAAAAGCACGAATACTACCAATAGAAATAGAATGTTCACCACCAAATAGAGTAACAAATTTATTTCTCTTTATATATTCTTTAGTAGTTTTATGAACCTCGTTTACCATAGCTTCTGCAGAACTATTTTCGGTTACAGCATTGGCTAAAAAAACACCTTGTTCATATACCTGAGTCCCGGTTTCTATATCATACAACTCCATATTTTCAGAAGCTTCTAAGAAAGCATCCGGACCTTTGTCTGATCCTTTAACCCAAGTACTAGTACCATCATAGGGCACTGGTATTAATACTACTTTTGCCGTTTCTAACTGTGCAAATTCATCTGGTATTCCTGCATAGTTTTTGTTTGTGCTCATCTTATTTTTTTACGAATTGTTGTTCTGAAATTAAATGTTCTATTTTTTTAGCAATTTCTTCTGTTTTCTCATCATGCTCATCAAAACCTAAAATCTTAAGAAAATCAGCAGCTTTTTGTTCTTTGTTAAATAGTTTAGTTACTATATTGCCTTTTTCATCTTTATCTATAAGAATATGCTTTGGCTGGGGTATTAAACAATGCTGAAGTCCGCCATAACCCCCTATACTTTCTTGGTAAGCTCCTATATTAAAAAAGCCTATATATAAAGGTTCTTCTTTTTTATAATTGGGTAAATAAATAGCATTCATATGCTGCTCGCTATTGTAATAATCGTCACTATCACAAGTAAGTCCTCCAAGGAGCACGCGTTCATAATTATCTCCCCAACGGTTTATAGGTAACATTACAAAACGTTTATTTATAGCCCATGTATCTGGTAGTGTAGTGATAAAAGAAGAATCTATCATGTTCCATTTTTCTCTATCATTTTGTTGTTTTTGGTGTAGTACTTGGTATATAGCTCCGCCACTTTCACCTACCGTAAAACTCCCAAACTCTGTAAATATGTTGGGAACAGGAACATTTTCTTCATTACACGATATGTTTATTTGATTAATGATTTCATCTATCATGTACTGGTAATCATAATCAAAGGCTAATGAGTTTTTAATAGGGAAACCTCCTCCTATATTTAAACTGTTTAAAGACGGACAAATTTTCTTTAATTGCACATATACTTTTAAACATTTTGCCAGTTCGTTCCAATAATAAGCATTGTCTTTAATTCCTGTATTAATAAAAAAGTGTAGCATTTTTAAAGTCACTTTTTTATTATCTTGTATTTGGTCTTTGTAAAAACGTACAATGTTTTTATACCCTATACCTAAACGCGAAGTGTAGAATGCAAATTTTGGTTCTTCTTCTGATGCAATACGAATTCCTACCTCATAAGTACCATCAATAGCTTCTGATAACAAGTCTATTTCTTCATAATTATCTATAACAGGTATACAGTTTCTATGGCCATTATTAATTAACCTAGCTATATTAGAAATGTATTTTTCTCTTTTAAACCCATTGCAAATTACATAGGTATTATTCTTTATTTTTCCTTCTTCTTTTAATTTTTCAACAATATTAATATCAAAAGCAGAAGAAGTTTCTATATGAATATTGTTCTTTAAAGTCTCATCTAAAACCGCTTTAAAATGGGAGCTTTTGGTACAATAACAATAATGGTAATCGCCTTTGTATTGGTGCTTTTCCATGGCTATTTTAAACCATTGTTTTGCCTTATTAATGTTTTCTGAAATCTTTGGTAGATAGGTGAATTTTAACGGACTACCATATTTTGCTACCAATTGCATTAAATCTATACCATGAAATTGCAACTGGTTTTTTTGTAATGAAAATTCTTCCTGAGGAAAATCAAAAGTCTGATTAATTAAATCTATATATTTAGTATTCATTTATTTAAGTATATAATTAAAACTGAATTTTTACAGCGAACCTGCTCTTTATAGATAGAGCATATTAATATACCTAAATAATTATTTGTTTTTGAGTAGTAGGCACAAAAGAATAATTGTGCTGACTTGCTACAATTGAAGATAACACGGAAGTTAGCTTTAAAATTTGGCGACTTATCTTATAAGCTGTTATTGAGTATGACTTCCTAATTCTCGATAACCCAAACATAGAAACACGATTCATTATGCTCAGCTAATTGCTTATAACAAATGAAATAAAAAAAATGAAACTAGAACACCTTAGGTGAAAATTTAATACGTTGGAAACATTGAGCTTTATTTATCTATTGAAAATTATTCATTCGTCTATAGAAAAAAGGTATTCAACTATAGTATACAGGCAATAAGTTTAGGCTTTAAGTATATTTACTATATAAATAAAAGTTCTCCCAAATACTTTAATACCTACTTATAAAGGCATCTGATAGAGATGCCTTTATCTTTTTAAAGAGCAAAGCAATTTTTTGGGACTAATTTTACATCTATAGTTTATGAATTAATAATAATTATTATATCCATAGATTTTCTTCTTTGGATTAATTACTAAATAATAGATTTGATTTCTTCTAAATATACCTTCTCCTATAATTTCGTTTTCTAACTTTTTTATAAATGAAATAGGAGTATTTTTATCCATTTTAATCGCAATATTCATAGATTTATTATCGCAGTGAATACATAAAAGAAATTCTAATATCTTATCAATAGGCGCTAATTTATCATTAAGTTGAATAGAATAATTACTTTCCGATTCTTCTAAAAAGTGTTTTTTTACCTTTCCAACATAAAGTACCATGTTTATATCCTTTTCTTCTAAATCAAAATTGATTGAATTAGTCTCAAAAGGAGCAATATTTAGTTTAAGTCCTGCAGAAAAATCAGATACAAACGTTTCTATGTCATTTTTTTGTTTAACCCATATTATAGAGTCATTAAATTGAATGGTGTCTTTTGTATAAATAGTTTCATATAAATCTTCGCCTTTATAATACATAGGCATTGCAACTTCTGATAAATTTGCATTCTTTATTTTATAAATTCCACCTAACGTATATTTATTAGTATTAACTGTTGAATCTGAAATTATATAACAATGATTTAATTCATTATTTCCTATGCTATATTCATGCCAATGCCCTTTTAATCCTCCATCCATAAAAACACAAGATGAAAAAACAAATAGTATAATTAAAAAATATAATATTCTTTTTAGCATATTTATATAAGCTAGTGCTGCCAGCCTTTTAACACTTTAAAACTGTGTAATACATGTGGAAAAATAGCATCCATAGATTCTTTTGCTCCATTGGTAGAACCTGGCAATGCTAAAACCAAAGTATCTTTTATAGTCCCTGCAACACTTCTAGAAAGCATAGCATAAGGCATACGTTGTTGCCCGTAATCTCTAATAGCTTCTTCTATCCCTGGAATTCTACGGTCTAGTAATGGTAATAACGCTTCAGGGGTTACATCGCGTTCCGATAATCCTGTTCCGCCCGTATAAATAACAACATCTATATCCTTTGCTACAAACTCGTTTACTTTTTCTTGTATATCTGTTACCTCATCGGGAATTATTACGTAGTGAGACGTTTTTAAACCCAGACTTTTTAATTTAGCCATTATTGCTTTACCAGCTCTATCTTCTTTTTTACCTGCCGATATGGTATCTGAACATACTACCACCGCAAATTTTAAATCGTCTTTATACTGATTTTGATAGCTAGATTTTCCTCCTTTTTTCTCTAAGAGTTTTATA
>CALHVB010000159.1 GCA_938039345.1 uncultured Sediminicola sp. | reverse complement strand
AATGTTAGTCAGTTACAAGCTATTCAGGAAAAGAATGGAGAAGAAGGCTGTAATAGATATATTATAAGTAATTCTGAAGATATATTTTCTGTATTATTTGTTTACGGATTATTTAGATGGACAGGTTGGGATGCTAATGCTATTACTTTTGATATTGTTCCGTTGTTCGAAACCATGGATGGTATGGATGGTGCAGAAGATACCATGCAGAAGTTATTTAATACTCCAGAATACATGGCGCATATAAACCAAAGAGATAATGTGCATACGATTATGCTTGGTTTTTCTGATGGGACTAAAGATGGAGGCTATTTAAAAGCAAACTGGTCTATTTTAAAAACCAAAGAAAGTTTATCTGGTGTTTGTGCTAAAAATAATATTAAAGCCATATTTTTTGATGGCCGTGGAGGACCACCAGCACGTGGAGGAGGAAAAACACACCGTTTCTATGCTGCGCAAACACAAGGTATAGCAAATAACGAAATACAATTAACAATCCAAGGGCAAACCATTACAAGTACTTATGGTACTAAAGAGCAGTTTGTATATAACTGCGAGCAATTAATAACTGCAGGTTTGTCTAATAATTTATTTGGAGATGATAATGTAATTACTAATGATGCCAGAAATTTAATTGAAGAATTATCTGAGCTTAGTTTTGCAAAGTATGATGCTTTAAAACATCACGATAAATTTATGCCGTACTTAGAAAATATGAGTACGCTTAAATATTATGGTAAAGCAAACATAGGAAGTAGACCGGGAAAAAGAGGAAATAAAGCAAAATTAGAATTATCAGATTTACGTGCTATCTCATTTGTAGGGTCTTGGAGCCAGTTAAAGCAAAATGTACCAGGATATTTTGGTTTAGGAACAGCTATTAAAGCTATGAAAGACCAAGGTAGAATAGAACAAGTAAAAGCATTGTATAAAGAAGTACCTTTCTTTAGAGCTTTAATGTCTAATAGTATGATGTCGCTTTCTAAATGTTACTTTGAGCTTACCAGCTATATGAAAGAAGATAAGGAGTATGGCGATTTCTGGAAAATTTTACAAGCAGAGTACGAGTTGTCTAAAGAAATGTTATTGCTTATTTCAGATTCAGAAATATTAATGGAGAAAGAAGTGCTTTCTCGTGAGTCTATAAAAATTAGAGAAAATATTGTATTGCCATTACTAGTAATACAGCAATATGCACTACAAAAAATAGGAGCTGATGCTTCTTTTAAAGAATTGTACGAGAAAATAGTTACTCGTTCTTTATACGGTAATATTAATGCGAGTCGTAATTCGGCATAGTATTAAATAATATTTTTTAGCAAGCCCTTAACAAGTAATTGTTAAGGGCTTTTTAGTATGTAAGTTATTTATATTAGTTAGTTTTAATGGAGTATATTTTTAAACTAATTGTATTTTTAGGCTTTGTTATTTTTAATATCTATACATGTTACCAATATTATCTTAATTTATATGAAATATCTTACTCTATTATTTTTTATTATTAATTTTTCTATCTATGGTCAGAACAATGGACGCAAAGACGGTTCCATTTTTTTAAGTAATGGAAAAGTTTTAAAGGGATATTGTCGTTTATCTACTGTATACGCGGGTATTCAAAGAAAGAAGCCTAGGGTTTACTATTGGAAAAAAATAAAGGAGGAAAGAAGGAGACATACAAAGCAAGGGAGGTTGATAGTATAATATTTTCTAATTCTGAAGTTATATATTCTTTAAATGTTGATAAACCATGTGAAAAAGCATTTTTTTTTATTATTTATGATGATAAAGTGCCGTTAGTGGCTTTTAATATGGTAAGAGCAGCAGGTGCTAATGGGGGATTTATAACTCCAGGATATACATCTAATGAGTTTTGGATTTGGAAGAAAGAAAAAAACAAAGCTTTTCCTTTAAAACCAAGATATAGTCACACTAAATCTTTCAAAGGTTGTGTTAGAGATTACCTTAGTGAGTGCCCTAGTTTAATTAATAATTATAAGATTAAAGAATTAAAGAATATGGATATTATTGAATTAGTTAAATTATATAATAATTGTATAGAATAGTTTCATTTATATAATCTTTAGTGATGAATCTATTTAGAATAATGTGTAATTATTATAAATTCTTATTTTAGAGGCATGTATTACTATTTTATAATTGCTTTACAAGGCTACTGTATTTACCATTGTTATGCCAATAGAAACGAATATTATTGGATGTTTGTTATCTTTTTTGTGCCTGTTATAGGTTCTGTAATTTATCTTTTTGCCAATGTTTTTCAAAAAAGAGACTTAGATAAAGTGCAAGAGGGTATAACATCAGTAATTAATCCTACTAAAAAGATCACTGATTTAGAAAAGAAATTTAAGTTTTCTAATAGTTTTGAGAATCAGGTTGCTTTAGCAGATGCCTACTTAGAAGCAAATATTTATGATAAAGCTATAGTAAATTATGAAGCTTCATTAAAAGATGTTTTTGAAAACGATTTTTATGTAATTTCTAAATTAGAAGAGGCTTATTATTTTTCCTCGCAGTTTAATAAGGCTATAGAAACAGCAGAAAAGATTGTAGATAATACGAAGTTTAATAAATCTAGAGCAGCATTTTTATATGCTTTAGCTTTAGAAAAAGAAGGAAGTGTTGCTAGGGCTAAAAAGTATTTAATTGCATTTGATGCGCCTTATAAAAATTATCAGGAAAGATTAGAATTAGCTAAGTTCTTTATTAGAAATGCAGAAAAGGAGAAAGCAAAAGAAGTGTTAGATGAAATTATTTTGGAATCTGAAACAATGACAAAATCTAGTTTTAGGCAAAACAGATTAATTATAAAAAAATCAAAAGAGTTATTAGCTACAGTCTAAAAAAATAAGCCATTAAAATTTATTTTAATGGCTTATTAAATTTGTTTTACAACTTTTTAATTAGCATCTACAGGTTTGTAAACACGAATCCAATCTACTTTAAAAGTGTGGTCTTCAGGAGAATTTGCAATTTCTTCATCTGTAGGCATTCTACCAGCTTCAGCATTCCAATTTTGAACTTCAGTATTAATAATAATATCCATTTCTTTACTTAATCCTGTTCTATCAGAAGTATTAGGAGGAGCAGAAGCCGATGTATATCCTAATGGGTCTATGCCATCTTTACCATTGGCATTATCTAAATTATCCATTACTTTTACTAGCTCACCGTTTATATAATATTCTAGGTCTACAGGAGATTTCCAATAAACACCAATACGAACCCAATCACTAGATGAATAAGGGTAACCATCTACTGTTTGCCATGTACTAGTATCTTTAGGCTGGTAATCTTGAAAAGGGTCTCTTATAAAAACGTGATGACTTATATGAAATCTTTCGCTAAACCATGATTGGTCATTTCTAGGGTTCTGTGCTCCGTATGTTTCTATGATATCTATCTCTTGCGTATCATCTGGACTTAGCATCCATACATCTGAAGCAAAAAATGCATTCGCAACTTTTACTCTAGCTTCTACATATACAGGGTATAAAACTCTTTTTGTAGAGGTAATACATCCTAATCTAGTAGCTTTATCTGTTAATGTTCCAGTGGAACCTCCATAAGATTTAGTTTCTCCGTCTACTCTAGTCGTTATTAATCTTAAATTACCATCAGAAACAGTTGCATTTTCGTGTTTCCAAATTGTTGGTCCAGGGCCAGTCCATGTATTATGGTAAAAATTTGTCCATTTTCCATTTCCAAATTCAGATAGGCTTGACTCTCCTGCAAAATCATATTCAAAATCATCTGAGATATCTTCTTGTAATTCCCATACTTTATTATCACCAGCATTGGCAGGAATTTCAACATCACTCCACTCGTTACCTGTATCTGGTGGGTTTGGACCTTGCGCTACAGGTTCCTCAGGTTCTTCTTTTGGTTCTTCGGGTGTTTCTATACTTTTTTCAGGTTCTTCTTTTTCCATTTCAGGACTATCATTAGAACAAGAAAATGTAATAGTAAAAAAAGAAATTAATAATAGTAATCTAATTTTAATCATAGCAATTATTTTAATTTGATATTAAGTATTGGTTTAATTAGTCGTAATTTTAAGAATTTTATTATTTATATAATTATGCTTTTTTGTTTAATAAGTATGTTTTTTTTGATAATTATATAATGTATGGGGTGTGTTTTTGTAAAATTATAAAATAAGTGTGTGGTTTTTTAACTAGCGCACTCTACAAAAACTGAACAATAATTAAAAAGATACTGTAAAAAGATAATTAAACAGGGAACGTGATATTTATGCTTGTTTGTAATAAGGGATATCCAGTTTTTTACAAGCATAACTGTAATAAAACAGAAAGCCTATAAACTACATTAGACAGCATAATGTAATTTATAGGCTTTATTAAAATGTTATGTAATATTATCTAATATTTTTTACAAAGTTTTTGATACCATTTACGCCATCTTTAGTGATACATTTTATAAAAGCAGAACCAATAATAGCTCCTTTTGCTGTTTTTGTAGCTTGGTTAAATGTTTCGGCATTGCTTATTCCAAACCCAACAATTTGTGGGTTTTTTAATTGCATGTTAGCAATTCTTTTAAAATAATCTTCTTGGGTATTTCCAAAACCACTCTGAGAGCCTGTAACACTTGCAGAACTTACCATATAAATAAAGCCATCCGAAGCAGCATCTATTTGTTGTATACGTTCATCACTGGTTTGTGGTGTTATTAAGAAAACATTTACGAGTCCATATTTTTTAAATGTAGCTTCATATTTATCCTGATATACATCTAATGGTAAATCGGGTAGAATTAATCCATCAATCCCTATTTCCTGACATTTTTTACAAAAAGCTTCTACACCATATTGCAATACAGGGTTAAAGTACCCCATAATAATTAATGGTATGGTAACCGATTTTCGAATGTCTTTTAATTGATTAAAAAGTATATCGGTAGTCATGCCATTTTTTAAAGCAGCAGTAGAGCTTTCTTGTATTGTAGGGCCATCTGCTAAAGGGTCACTAAAAGGTAACCCTATTTCTATCATGTCAATACCGCTTTTCTCTAAATCTTCTATAATTTTTACAGTGTCATTGAGTGATGGGTATCCTGCGGTAAAATATATAGATAATAACTTTTTATCTTCTTGTAATTTGCTATGTATTCTATTCATCATTATAATAATCAGTATTGAGTATTAAGTAGTTAGTTTTAAGTGCTAAGTATAAAGGTTATTCTCTCAATACTTATTACTTTGTACTTAATACTATTTTTACAGTTTAAAATATTCTATGTAGTTATTTAAATCTTTATCGCCACGACCAGATAAGCTGATGACAACAATATCGTCTGGTTTAAATTTCTTGTGTTCAAAAACAGCTAATGCATGGCTACTTTCTATGGCAGGAATAATTCCTTCTAATTGTGTAAGCTCTAAGCCAGCTGTCATTGCTTCATCATCTGTTGCAGAGTAAAATTCTGCTCTTTTTGTTTGGTATAAGTGCGCATGCATTGGTCCAACTCCAGGATAATCTAATCCGGCAGAAATAGAGTAGGGCTCTGTAATTTGCCCATCGGTAGTTTGCATTAATAGTGTTTTACAGCCATGTATTACACCTTCTTTTCCTAATGCAGAGGTTGCAGCACTTTCTCCAGAATTAACGCCTTTTCCGGCAGCTTCAACAGCAATAATTTTCACTTCCTCTTCATGTAAAAAGTGGTAATAGGTACCAGCAGCATTACTTCCGCCACCAATACAAGCTACTACATAATCTGGGTTTTCTTTACCTTCTTTTTCTTTTAATTGCCATTTTATTTCTTCTGAAATAACAGATTGAAATCTAGTTACCATATCTGGATAAGGGTGTGGACCAATGGCAGAACCAATAATATAATGCGTATCTACAGGATTATTAATCCAATCGCGAATAGCTTCGTTAGTAGCATCTTTTAAAGTTCTGCTGCCAGATAAAGCAGCAACAACAGTTGCGCCTAACATTTTCATACGTGCTACATTAGGAGCTTGCCTTTTAATATCTATCTCTCCCATGTATACAATACATTCCATACCCATTAATGCACAAACGGTAGCTGTTGCTACACCATGTTGACCTGCACCTGTTTCGGCAATAATTCTTTTTTTTCCTAAGCGCTTCGCCATTAATATTTGCCCAATAGTATTATTTACTTTATGGGCTCCAGTGTGGTTAAGGTCTTCTCTTTTTAGATAGACTTTTGTATTGTGTTTTTTAGATAAGCGTTTTGCGAAATATAATGGTGATGGTCTGCCTACGTAGTCTTTTAATAATTGGTTAAACTCTTCTTTAAAAGAAGGTTCTGCCATTATTTTAAGATAGTTCTGCCTAAGGTTCTCTACGTTCGGATAAAGCATTTCTGGAATATATGCTCCTCCGAATTCTCCGTAATATCCTTTTTCGTCTACGTTATATGTCATGAGTATTCTTTTTATATCTTAAATATTAAGCAAAAGTATTCTTAATACGAGTTACTTTTTTATTTTAAGTTTGTTTATAAATTTCTTTAATTTAGCAACATTTTTTAATCCCGGAGCAGTTTCAAACTTACTATTCACATCTATTACATGACAGTATTTAGATTCTGGTTGATTTAAAAAATCGTTTAATTTTTCTAACTCCTCTAAACCTATACCTCCACTTAAAAAATAAGGTTTGGTAGAAGGATATTTTTTTAAAATTTCCCAGCTAAATGTATAGCCGTTTCCTCCTGGTAGTTTTCCTTTAGTATCAAACAAAAAATAATCGCATACAGGTTCAAAAGCTTTTAGAACAGAAAAATCAAAATCGTCTTTTATAGAAAATACTTTAATGATTTTTATTCCTTTTAATTCTTCTTTTAAATTTTTACAATAGGCAACATCTTCTTTACCATGTAATTGCACTAATAATAATTGGTGTTCTTTTACGGTAGCAACTACTTCTTCTATAAAAGCATTTACAAAAACACCTACTTTTTTTACACTATGTGGTAACTGTGGTATTTTGCCTTTAAAATAACGTTTAGAGGGTTCCCAAAAGATAAAACCTAAATAATCTGGTTTTAATTGTGCTACTTCTAGTGTATTATGGTGCATACCACAAACTTTCAGTTTTACTTTACTACCTACTTCAATTTCGGAAGGAGTTAACTGGTTTTCGTCTTTGTTGGTATAGTAATAATTGCCCATGTATTTTTTATAATTCTAAAGATTTTATAAATGCTGTAGCACTTTCACCCGGATTATCTGTTTTCATAAAATTTTCGCCAATTAAAAAACCCTGATAACCATAAGGTTGTAATTCTTTAATAGCATTAATGGTACTAATACCACTTTCTGATACTTTTACAAAATCGTCTGGAATTAGTGTAGATAATTTTTTGCTAGTTTCTAAGCTTACTTCAAATGTTTTTAAATTTCTATTATTTACACCAAGCATATCTAGGCTAGGCATAATAGATTTATGTAATTCTTCTTCATTATGTACTTCTAAAAGCACATCTAATTGTAGGCTTTTTGCAAGCTCAGAGAAGGTTTTAATTTCTTCTTTCGTTAATATTGCCGCAATTAATAAGATAACATCTGCACCATATGCTTTTGCTTCTATAATTTGATATGAATCGATAATAAACTCTTTACGTAATAAAGGCATTTGTACGCTTGCTCTTGCGGCTAACAAATCGTCTAAAGAACCTCCAAAATATTTACCATCTGTTAAAACGGACATACCACAAACCCCTGCATTTTCGTAACCAGTAGCAACATCTGGAGTGCTTAAACTGTTATTTATTACAGATTTTGATGGTGAACGCCTTTTGTGTTCGGCTATAATACCACTTTTACTATTTCGTAATGCTTTGGCTAAAGAAGCTGTAGACTTATTAAAAAGAACAGAGGCTTCTAATTGTGAAACAGGAATAATAGCTTTTCTTAAAGCTACTTCCTTACGTTTGTCTATTACTATTTTATCTAGTATGTTCATTGCTATATGTAGTAATACTAATTATATGGCGCTTAATGCCTGTAATTTTTTTAAGGTAGCTAATGCTTTTCCGCTAGCTAATGATTCTTGTGCTTTTAAGAAACCATCTTTAATACTAATTCCTTCTACCGTTGCAATTGCAACACCAGCATTGGCACACACTACATTGTTTTGCGGTGTAGTACCTTTACCTTGTAAAATATTTAAGAATATTTGTGCCGAACCTTCTACGGTATCTCCGCCATAGATGTCTGACTGTAAAATAGTATCTACACCAAAATCTGAAGGTTTTAGTATGCTTTCAGAATTGTTAGATATTGTTTTTGTATTACCTGTTAAAGAAATTTCATCATACCCATCCAAAGCATGTAATACGGTGAAATTTTTATCTGTTTGTTGGTATAAATACCCATACATACGTGCTAATTCTAGGTTAAATACGCCAACAATTTGATTTTTAGGAAAAGCAGGGTTAACCATAGGGCCTAACATATTAAAAAATGTTTTTACGGCTAATTCTCTACGAATAGGAGCTACATTTTTCATAGCAGGATGAAAAAGAGGAGCGTGTAAAACACAAATACCTGCTTCTGCTATAGATTTTTCTAAAAAGCTAGCATCATTACTAAATTTAATACCTAAGAACTCCATTACATTACTACTACCACAAGAAGAAGAAACACCATAATTACCATGTTTGGTTACTTTTACTCCTGCACCAGCAGTTACAAAAGAGGCTAGTGTAGAAATATTAAAAGTATCTTTACCATCACCGCCAGTACCACATAAATCTATAGGGTTATATGCAGATAAATCTACAGCTAAACATAATTCTAACAGCGCATCACGGAAACCTTCTAATTCTTCTATAGTAATGCTACGCATCATATATACAGTTAAAAAAGCTGCAATTTGGCTTGGGTTGTAATTGCCTTTTGCAATATTAACCAGTACTTGTTTTGCATCTTCTTTAGGAAGAATATCGTGATTTATAAGTTTGTTTAATATGTCTTTCATTACTATTAATGTTGGTTTTCTTAAATTATGACATTAGTTTTTAACCCAATTTTCTAATATTTTTTTGCCTTGTGGTGTTAATACAGATTCTGGGTGGTATTGTACAGCGCAAACATCATATTCTTTATGGCGTAAAGACATTACTTGTCCGTTTTTATCAAAAGAAGTAGCTTCTAAAACTTCTGGTAAATCTGGATTTACAACCCAAGAATGGTAACGACCAACTTCAATCTCATTAGGTAAGCCATCAAATAAAATATCTTTTTTGGTGATATCTATTTTGGTAGCAATACCATGATATACTTGGTCTAAGTTTATTAAGGAGCCTCCAAACACTTCTGCTATAGCTTGTTGTCCTAAACAAACTCCAAAAATGCTTTTAGTAGGTGCGTATGTTGCTATAATTTCTTTTAATAAACCAGCTTCGTCTGGTATTCCAGGTCCTGGAGAAAGCACTATTTTATCAAAAGCTTCTACTTCATTTAAATCTAGCTGATCGTTTCGTTTTACAATAACCTCACAATTTAAATCTTCTAAATAATGAACCAGATTGTAGGTAAAACTATCGTAGTTATCTATGACTAAAATTTTCTTCATAACTAAATTGTTTCTGCTATTTCTAATGCTTTTGTTAATGCACCAAGTTTGTTGTATGTTTCTTGTAATTCGTCTTCTGGGTTAGAAGCGGCTACTAAACCAGCTCCTGCTTGGTAATGTAATTCGTGATTTTTACTTAAGAAAGTACGAATCATAATGGCGTGGTTAAAATTGCCATTAAAGTCCATAAAACCAATAGCGCCACCATAGTACCCACGACTTGTTTTTTCGTATTTTTCTATTAGCTGCATTGCCATATGCTTTGGTGCACCACTTAAAGTACCGGCAGGGAAAGTATCGGCAACAACTTTCA
>CALHVB010000158.1 GCA_938039345.1 uncultured Sediminicola sp. | reverse complement strand
TATTCCTGCGTTTTCTAATGTTTCTACATATTTCTCAATTGCACTATTAGATGCTTGTTGAAACTCCCCATCATCAATAGGGTTATATTCTATTAAATTTACTTTCGAAGGAGCAAATTTACAGAAGTTCACTAGAGCATCGGCATCTTTTTTAGTATCGTTTATTCCGTTCCAAACTACATACTCGTATGTAATTCTACTTTTAGTTTTTCCATACCAATACTGCAATGATTTACGTAACTCTGCTAAAGTAAAATTGGCATTAAAAGGCATTATAGAGGTTCTTATTTCATCTATAGCCGAGTGTAATGATACTGCCAATTTAAACTTTACCTCTTCATCTGCCATTTTACGAATCATCTTAGGCACACCCGATGTAGATACCGTTATTCTTCTTGGCGACATCCCTAAGCCTTCTGGAGATGTTATTTTATCTATTGCCTTTAACACATTATTATAATTCATGAGTGGCTCTCCCATACCCATAAAAACAATATTACTCAAAGGTCTATCAAAATATAATCTACTCTCATTATCTATAGCTACTACCTGATCATAAATTTCATCTGGATTTAAATTTCGCATACGCTTTAAGCGCGCTGTAGCACAAAACTTACAATCTAAACTACAACCTACCTGACTAGAAACACAAGCCGTAGTCCTTGTTTTTGTTGGTATTAATACAGACTCTACAATTAAATCATCATGCAATCGCACAGCATTCTTAATAGTACCGTCTTTACTACGTTGCATTAAATCTACTTTAATATGATTTATTACAAAGTTAGCTTCTAACATTTCTCTTGTTTCTTTAGAGACATTTGTCATTGCTTCAAAACTATGAGCAGATTTTTGCCACAACCACTCATATACCTGGTTACCTCTAAAAGCTTTATCTCCATTAGCTACAAAGAATGCTCTTAACTGCTCCTTAGTTAACGCTCGTATATCTTTTTTTTCTGTTTTTTCCACAACGACTACTCTAAAGTAATATTCAAAAAAAATCCCAACTTTAAGTATTTCTATAAAGCGGGATTTTTATTTATTTAATTTTATTAAACCACTTTAATTGTAAAAGCGATTAACAAACAATATGCCTATATAATTAGCATTGCATCTCCATACGAGTAAAACTCATATTTCTCCATAATTGCTTCTTTGTAAGCTTTTTTCATTAAATCGTGACCAATAAATGCAGAAACCATCATTAATAAGGTAGATTTAGGTAAATGAAAATTAGTTACCATACAATTGGCAATACTAAAATCGTAAGGAGGAAATATAAACTTATTCGTCCATCCTTCATACGTATTTAACATTTGATTAGACGACACAGCACTTTCCAAACCTCTCATTACCGTTGTTCCTACTGCACAAATTTTTCTTTTGTTATTTTTAGCATTATTAACAATCTCTGTTGCTTTTTCATCTATAACTAACTCCTCACTGTCCATTTTGTGCTTAGACAAATCTTCTACTTCTACTGGATTAAAAGTTCCAAGACCTACGTGCAATGTTAACTCTGCAAAATCTACTCCTTTAATTTCTAATCTTTTTAAAAGGTGTTTAGAAAAATGCAATCCTGCAGTTGGTGCTGCAACTGCTCCTTCATGCTTTGCATAAATAGTTTGGTAACGATCCTCATCTTCTGGCTCTACGTCTCTCTTAATATATTTAGGTAATGGTGTTTCTCCTAAATCTCTTAATTTTCTTCTAAAATCGGTATAAGAACCATCATATAAAAAACGTAATGTTCTACCTCTAGATGTAGTATTATCGATAACCTCAGCTACTAAAGTATCATCATCACCGAAATACAATTTATTACCTATTCTTATTTTTCTTGCCGGATCTACTAATACATCCCAAAGACGTTGCTCCTCATTTAATTCTCTTAACAAGAATACTTCTATCCTTGCTCCTGTCTTTTCTTTATTACCATATAAACGAGCCGGAAAAACTTTGGTGTTATTTAAAACCATAACATCTCCCTCATCAAAATAATTAATAAGGTCTTTGAACATTTTATGCTCTATTTTTCCTGTTTCTCTATGAATCACCATTAATTTAGACTCATCCCTGTTTTCTGCAGGATATTCCGCTAATAAATCGTCTGGTAATTCAAAATTAAAGTTTGATAATTTCATTTATAAAGTTTTCGTTAGCAGTTTTTTGCGGCAGCAAATATACAATTCCAACTAGGGGGTTGTCAAGTAAATCCCTAATTAAATATTTTTAACATTAATTTCTAACGCTTCCATATCTTTCCAAAAATCTGGATACGACTTAGAAACTACCTCTGCATCGTTAATTAAAATACTAGTTTTTAAAGCCAATGGAGCAAACGCCATTGCCATTCTATGATCATTATAGGTATCTATAGCAACTTCACTGTTTATAGCATCAGAAGCATCTAATGTTAGTGTCTTATCTGTAACTGATATCTGCGCTCCCAACTTAGATAATTCTGCTTTTAAAGCCTCTAACCTATCCGTTTCCTTAATTTTAAGCGTATGCAGCCCTGTTAAATGACATGCCACTCCTAATCCAAAACATGTAACCGCTATAGTCTGCGCTATATCTGGAGCATTAGATAAATCGAATGTTACTTTATTATTTTTACTTTCCTCTTCTTTTTTAAGAATAACTGTATTTTCTTTATAAGTAGTAGATACTCCAAAAGAAGTATAGATTTCTGACAATACACTATCTCCTTGTAAACTGTCTTTTTTATATGCCGATAAGGAAACTTCCGTACCTACTTTACCCATAGCGACTATACTATAGAAATATGATGCCGAACTCCAATCTGACTCTACTACTAAAGCTGTTTTCTCTACTTCTTTTTTAGGCGCTACTTTTACTATATTACCTTCAAAAGAACTACTGACACCTATTTGAGATAATAAAGCCAAGGTCATTTTTATATATGGTACAGATGTTATTTTACCTACCAACTCTAATTCTATTCCGTTTTCTAAACTAGGTGCTATTAAAAGTAGTGCCGATATGTATTGGCTACTAATATTAGCTGGCAAACTAACTTTATCTTTTACTAAAGTTTTTCCTGTAATTTTTATTGGAGGATACCCTTCTTGATTAACATAAGATATATCTGCCCCTAAATCTTGTAAAGCTTCTACCAATACTTTTATAGGGCGCTCCGTCATACGTTTAGAACCTGTTAATACTAACTCTTTACCTTCTTGCGAAGCAAAATAAGCAGTTAAAAAACGCATTGCCGTTCCTGCATGATGTATATCTACCTCGCCGTTACTTATCCCTAATCCTTTTGCCATTACTTGAGCATCATCAGAATTAGATACGTTACTTATTGTTATAGTAGGATATAATGCTTGTAACAACAAAAGCCTATTAGACTCACTTTTAGAGCCTGTTATTCTTATATCTTTTTGTATTTTATAATTGGACTGAGTAGATAATTGTAGTTTCAACGTATTGTATTTTTAAAATTATAGCTACTAAAAATAACTTTATCTAGTTGCTAAAAAAATAGAAACGCAAATATACTATTATTTAAGCTTTTTATTGTTCTGGTGCCGATCATGATCTCGCTTTGTTTTTAAATCTAATTTAGCATCAAACGCTTTTTGTAAATCTACCCCAGTTTGGTTAGCCAAACACAAAACTACAAAAAGTACATCTGCTAACTCTTCTCCTAAATCTTTCCCTTTATCAGACTCTTTTTCACTCTGCTCTCCGTATCTCCTTGCTATTCTCCTAGCTACTTCTCCTACCTCTTCTGTTAATTGCGCCATGTTCGTTAATTCATTAAAATAACGAACACCATGGTCTTTTATCCAATTGTCTACGGTTAACTGTGCATCTTTTATATTCATTTATCTAAATTTTAGATAAAACTACTTTTTCTGTCTCTTTTTCTACTACTTTTTTATAAAATTCTTTAATTCCCAAATAATTTTGAGCAGGTATTACAGCTGAATTCATTTTTAAATCTACCATTATTTGCAATTGATTATCTTTTGAAATAATCTTATACACAAACCCTCCAATATTATCCTCTAAACCAAGCCTAATACTTTCTGGTATTGACTCTATTTTATACCCTTCAGGAATAACAATACTTATGGTATATTTTTCTTGCCAAGGATATGCAAAATCTATAGGGTAATTTCTTTCTTCTAATTTAAAAGGATTCTCTTTTTTTGTCTTAAAAAAAAGTGGAGAAAAATAAATTTTATCCCCTATTACATCTGCCTGTGATTCTATAAACACATCAAATTTTTCCATTATGGCTTTACCTACGACTTTCTTATTCTTAACCTCATAATTAGAAATTTCCATACCACTATTTTCATTCTCTAGATTTTCTAAATAATCATCTTCTGAAGTACTTCCATTCTTATTTCTAAAATTATATGCTCTATAATCTGTAAATGTTTTTCTCATTTTCCCCTCTAAATCTCCATTTTCATTAAGATTAAGCTGCATCATAGATATTTCTCTAGATGGTTTTTTAGGAAATGTAGATACATCATAGGAAGTACCGTCTTTTTTTACTAACCTTCCAAACCAATTTAATGCTCTTGTTGGTAGTAAGTTTGGTTTTGTATATTTATTTGATGCATCCATTAAAATAACATCACCTCCTATTTTAGCTGCTGCTATAACATAATTAAACCCTTCATTTGTTGGAAACATAGGCACACCATTATCCCTAGTGCTTACCAAAATAGGATTTGCATCTAAACCTGCCTCTCTAAGTATTGCTACTAACATTAAATTAATATCTGCTACACTACCCGTTTTCTCCTTATAAGCTTTTTTTACGCCTAAATCTGCATATTTACCATAATATTTATTCCAGTTCATATGTTCTTGTACGTGGAAAAATATTTTATCCAACTTTCCTTTTGGATCTGATATATTTTCTAATTGTGTGCTTACAACATTATTAAAGAAATTTGAAAATTTTAATTGCCCTCCAAAATTATCACTCTCATATATTTTCTTTACCACACTTTCCCATGTTGTAGCGTATGTCTCCATGGTTTGTTGAGGAAACTGAACATATTGTAACTCATAATTAACACTAGATCTATAATTATTCATATTATTTACAAAAGGCTCTTCTTTTAAAGCAGGAACATTATTCATATTATATTCTGCAATATTTGTTGTATAGTCTATTTCACTAGAACTATAACTAGTCCCATTAACATTTCTACTCTTATTATTAAAAATTATCCTATCCGATTTTTTAGAGTGCTTAGGAACTATACTTAAATATCCTTTCATATTAGGTTTAAAAGAATAATATTCTGGTGTTGCTATTCTTATTTCTTGTTTTTTTATTGGTATATCATATTGTAAAAAAATCTCATCAATAGAATAAGCAAATGGTGAATGTATTTGATACTCATACTCAATAACAGTACCTTCTTTAATATTAGGCATTGTAAATTTTTGTTTCTTATAATATTTATTTACTTGTTCTTTAAAAACATCTGAACCTTTTAATTTGGTCTTAATTATTTCATCATTTTCTATATTATAACTGTAGGCTTTTAATCCAGAAATAGATTCTTCCTCACTACTTCCTTTATAGAGTCTTTCTTCTATAGTTGTATATTTAAACCCTTCTTTATTATAAACTTTAATTCGCTCTCTAACATTTGTAACAACATCAAACCCGGTGTTCTGAGAATAATGATAGTTTAAACTTAAATTCCTATATAGCACTACAGCTGAAGCAGTTGTATCTTTTTCATATTTTGTTTCTAACAATTCTTCTTTAGAAACTTTTCCAAACTTTATATTCTGAGCTGTTAGTCCAGAGGACACTAAAAAAAAGATTCCTAATAATTTTATGCTATTATTCATTGTTTTATAATTCTTAAATTTTACTTTGATTTAACTAGTACTATTTTTGAGTTTTCTGCACGCGCTACTTGCTTTCTAAAATCTCTATAATCCGCATAAGCTTCTTTGGGATACATTCCTTTTTTTATAAGCAAACTTCTTTTATAAAGAATTGATTTCTTGTCTTCTTGTAATGCTA
>CALHVB010000157.1 GCA_938039345.1 uncultured Sediminicola sp. | reverse complement strand
AAACGGGCTTTATCTAAATTCCCGTTATCTGGCCAACTGTTTAATGGTGCAAAACGTTGGTTTCCTGATGCGGCTCCTCCTCTACCATCACCAACTCTATAAGTACCTGCGCTGTGCCATGCCATACGAATCATAAATCCACCATAATGCCCGTAATCTGCTGGCCACCAATCTTGAGAATCTGTCATTAAATCTGTAACATCTTTCTTTAGAGCATCAAAATCTAAACTTTTAAATTCTTTTGCATAATTAAAATCTTCTCCCATGGGATTAGATTTTATAGCATTCTGACGTAGAATATTTAATTTTAATTGATTAGGCCACCAATCTTTGTTTGTTGTACCTCCGCCAGCTGTTTGCTTTTGAGCTCCACCCATAAAAGGGCATTGACTTATATCTCCTCCATTATGATCCATAATATATTTTTTAAAGTTTGTTAATTCTATAATTTATAGCTCTTTAAAATTACGAAAAAAACACACCTTATAATAGTCAAATAATATTAATGCATTATTTAAAAATAGTTTTTATCTATACTTATTATTGTTAGCTATTTTATTAATAGACGACAAAGGGCTCTAATTTAGATACTGAACTTGTATCTTTGATATTATTATATAAAAATATATTAAGATGAAAAGAATTATTTTACCTCTAATACTTGTATTATTTAGTTTAACTGCTACAGGGCAAACAATTAAAGAAGATAAAAAAGCAGCTATAAAGGAAATGAAAAATAGCAGCAAAGCTTTGAAAAAAGCAATTAAAGGATTAAGTGAAGCACAATTAAACTTTAAAAGTACTCCAGAATCTTGGTCAGTTGCAGAATGTGTTGAGCATATTACAATTTCTGAACACACTATTATAGGTATGTTCGATGGCGCTTTAAAAGAAAAAGCAGACCCATCTAAACGTTCAGAAGTAAAATTAACTGATAATAAATTAATGGGAATGATGAGAGACCGTAGTGGAAAAGTAAAAACTCCTAAGGCTTTTGAACCTTCTGGAAAATATGGGTCTTACAAAGAAACTTTAGCTGCTTTTTGTGCCAAGCGAAAAAGTAATATAAAGGCTCTTAAAAAAACAGATGCCGATTTAAGAAATCTTTATGCACAATCTCCTTTTGGTACTATTGATGCACTGCAGGTAATGTTATTTATGTCTAGCCACTCGGAGCGTCATATTGCACAAATTGAAGAAGTAAAATCTAGTGCTGATTTTCCTGTAAAATAAGTAAGCTCGAGGTAAGCCTCGGAGTATTTAAATCTCGATTATCGAATAAATTTTATATAACAGACATTCCTTTTGTTTATATTAGGAATGTCTGTTTTTTATTCTATCATAGTTTACTTTTAGTAAAATCATCTAATCCCTGGCGAGTAATTACTAGGTGCATTTTGTGGCCTATTTATAGTACCAGCCGCTCCCGTATCATTATAAATATCCCATTCGCTAAACGTATACATTACATTTGCTTTGCTAACCTCAATTTTTCTTACTGCCCTACCATCTTCAAATTCGTGATTAGTTCCTGACCCATCTTCTCCTATTACTCCAAAAATATCTATTACGGTTCCAAAAGGATCTACTAATTCTATAGTGTCATCTCCGTTAGAATCTGCTGGGCTGTTAGTACCAACTCCCAAGTCTGGAGAAAAACCATATACAGTTGTAAACTCTAGTTCGTTTGGCGCTATTACAAAAGTACTTTCTGCATTTATGGTATACCCTGTTAAATCTATAGTAGAACTAACCTCCGTATTTGCATTGGTATACCTACGGAGTGTCCATCCTTTTAAAGATAAAGATTCTAATGCAGAATTATATAATTCTACAAACCTAGCTTTAGCATTATTATTTGGGTCTGCTAATTCTGATATAAATATAGCAGTGGAAGTAAATTCTTCTATAAGTTCTGGGCAACGTTCTTTTGAAAAATCAATATCATTTAAATCTCTAATTATTAATTGATAATCGTTATTCTTTTTTGATAATACTCCGGTTATGCTTCCATTACCATTGGGTAATATTTGATCCTGAAAATCTGAAAAACCACTATTTAACAATGTAATTTTATTCTCTAAACAGTCTATTAAATTACGCTCTGTTGCTTCTTTAAAAACAGCAAAAGGCAATTCTAATTCTTCTTCTACAAACTCCAAATCTTGTAATTGCACTAATGTATTTAGCATACTATCGTCTAATGCCTCAATAGTTATCATATTAGGCTCAATAGTAGAAGCTTCATTACAAGATATAAATATATGTTCTGATACTTTTAATGCTGGCAACCTACCAATTACTAAATTTCCAAAAGAGCTAAAAACTCCGCCTATTTTAAAAACAGCCTTGCTTTTACCTAAATACAGGCCTTTTAATTTTATGTATACTTTAATTCCTACTGGGTATAATAAATGAGAATCTCTAAGATCTACTTCTAATTGTATACCTTCTGTTGGCTGTTCCTTTGTTTCTTGTATGTGAAGCGTACTAAAAAAATTCCCTGCCCTATCTGATGATATTATATAGCCTTCTATAATTACATCTTCTTGTATTTGTAAAACCTCATCAACATATAATTTTTTAACTTCTGCAATAGTAGTATTTGCTACTAAATTTTCTGAACAACTAGTTTTTGGGACACTAAAATTTGAGTCATCAACACAACTTAACAGCAACAGTGTACATATTATAACTAGAATTATTCTCATTACTTTTTCTTAAAAACTAACAGCTACATTTAAAAAATACGTTCTTCCATAGCCATACCAATATTTTGGTGCAAATGATGGAGTACCGCTTAAATTATCTTGTGATAATTCGCCATAATTACCATTTCTGCTTTGCTCATAACCACCTGTTCTAAAAACGGTATCGAAAACATTATTAATACTTGCAAAAACACTTATATACTTACCATCTACAATCCATGATTTACCTCCTACTAGGTTTAGTAAATAAAAATTATCTAATCTATTTTGAGCTAATAATTTAGCAACATTCTCTTGAGTAGCATTCGGAAAATTTTCTCCCGTCTCTGGGTTAATAAAAAAGCTTTGCGTTCTTGTAATTGTAGAGATATTAGCGTAGTTATTTGCTAAATAGTTTGTAGTAGCACTAAGCCACCAATATTTAGGGTCTCTGTACTCTACTCCAAAAGCAAATGCTTTCTGTGGTCCTTGTGCCAACTTATAATCTTTAATTGCTGCTGTTCCTAAATCTATATTCCCTTTAGCATCTAAAATATCTTCTTCTATCCCTGCGGTATCAAAATTAATAGTTACCCAAGGGTTATTTGCATATGTATATTTACCAACAGCTGCTACAGCTGATAACTTTACAGAAGAAGAAACCTGATACTCTAATCCTACTTCCGTTCCCATATGTTGTTTTTCTATACCCGTAATTACTTCTTGCACAAAATCTGAACCCACGCCAGATTCTGTAAAAAAGAAATTAATATCTGTAGCATCTTTAAAACGGGTATAAAATCCCGTAATTCTGCCTGTAAGTTTTGGTAAGCGTATGTAATAATTAAAATCTACTGTTGCTATTTTTTCATTTTTAATATTAGGAACTACTTCACTATTGTCTCTTGGATTAATAAATACATTCTGAATTGTTGGCGGTGTATTTATTGTGGCACTGTGTAACGAAAGCCAATGTCTGCCTGTTATCTGGTAGGTAAGTCCTAATTTTAATTTATAATTAGAAAAGCGTAGTTCCTTGCTCTTACCAAAGGAATTATCTAAAAAGCGCTCATTTCTAAACAATCCATCTCTCTGATAATTAGTACTAGAATAGTTTGCTGCTACAAATCCACCCCACTTTTTATAATCTATTTTTAATTGTGTAAAAACATTAAATTCAGTCGCATTAATTATATAATTATACCCAAATTTATCTCCTTTAACCTTTAAAATATCTCCATCAATATCATTTTCTGTATTAGAAAAGACATCTATATCTTCATGAAAGCTAGCGCCTAACATATCTTTAATTTCAGCATAATTATCAGCTATCAAATTTTTATAGGTAAACCCAAAATCAATCTTAAAACGTTCGCTTAATTCTAAATTTCCTATGGTATTTATTGTTAATTTTTTATTTTCTGCAACATCATTAGATACAACATAAGCTGCCTTTTCTTCATTATTATTGTTAGCAGTGTATAGATTATTCCAGTTGAGTTGCGGATTATTTAAAAAAGCATCTTTTGCTAAATTGGCTCCTATAAAATTAGCGCCAATACTACTATTAATATAAAAACTTGGCAGATATCTATAATAGGTCGGGTCTGGATTTGAAGCATTAAAATACCCTAAACGACTTCTTGTAATTACTCCAAATTGATATGAAATTCCAGTGTTTAATTGAAATTTATCTGATGCATAAAAATGATTTATCAAAAATATAGGCTCTGCTATTTTACGCTCTCTAGAATTTCTAATTTTCCCGTCTTGCAACCCCCAATAAGGATTGTATTTTCTACCTACTAGATGAAACACTTCTTCGCTAATTGCAGATGACCTACCTCTACGGTTAGATGCTATAATAGAAGTAAAACTTATTGCATTTTTATCATTAATTTGATATTCTAATGCTCCAAAGAACGAATATGCATCGTATAAAGTTCCGTTTATATAACCTTCTTTTGCCCATCTTCTAGAACTAGATAAGCTATAGGATAATCCGTTCGCTTGCTTTCCAGAATTATAAGTTGCCATTAATCTGCCCGCATAAGTTCTGTTAGCAACTGATGTTGATAAACGGAAACCTCCGCGCATTTTAGAAGGTTGTACGTTTATATTTGTGGCACCTAAAATACCTCCAAATGCAAATTCTGATGCTTGCAGTCCATGATAAAATTCCTGATTTCTAGTAACATCATTTAATCCGCCCCAGTTATTCCATTGAGGTCTACCATCAAAAAAATTATTCATGGAAAGTCCATTGATAAATACTTGTCCTTGCTCGGACCCATAACCACGAACCCTAAAAAATGCCTGACCAAAATCAAAAGCTGCTCTATTTAAAAAAACATCTTTAGTAGCTTGTAACAAGCCTAGACTAATGGCACTATTTTCATCATCGGACAAATCCGTTTCTGTTAACGAAATTAAATTGTTAGATCTTTCAATAGTGATATCTTTTTCCACATATAGAATCCCTAAATCTAAATCTTTGTCTTCTACAGTAATCGGTATCTTTTTAGTAATATAGTCCGATAAAGAAACAATAAGCACATACTCTCCCGACGTAGGCATTTTTAACTCAAAACTTCCATCATTACTAGTAGTTGTTTCTAATTTTAAGTTGCTTACTGTAATTAATACATTGTAAATATTCTTTTTACTGTAACTGTCTAAAACAAGCCCTTTAATAGTATGTAGTTCTTGTGCGCTTAATAATTGTATCAGCAAAAAAAAGAATAAAAATAAGCGCATTAAAAAAGTAATATAATGTTATTTACACAGTAAACATAGCTAAATAAATAGTATTTTCTTTATTTTAAATAAAAATTATGTATTTTTTAAGTAGGTAATTTCTTTTAAATGGTTTTTAAAATAATATTATTTACACTCCTTTTTCACACTTTTGGATTTTCCCAAAAGAAAAACGTGTATAAAATAAGAACAATTGCTTTTTACAATGTTGAGAATTTATTTGACATTTATAATGACTCTCTTACTTATGATGATGACCGCACCCCTTTAGGCAAATACAAATGGACAAAAGAACGCTACCAACAAAAAATATATAATATTTCTAATGCTATTTCGAATATTGGTTATGATACTAGCAAAAGCTCACCAGATATTATTGGTTTGTGTGAAATTGAAAACAAAGAAGTCCTAGAAGACCTTATAAATACTCCAAAATTAATTACCAAAGGTTATGGTATTATACACCATAATTCACCCGACGAAAGAGGTATAGACGTAGGTTTGCTTTATAAAAAAAATGCTTTTTTACCTACCTCTATTAAAAGCCATAGATTATTATTATTTAAAGATGATAAAAGAGACTACACTAGAGACCAATTAGTCGTTGGTGGCTTACTAGATAATGAACTCTTTTATTTTATTATAAATCATTGGCCCTCTAGGAGTGGCGGGGAAACTAGAAGTGAACCTAACAGAATTGCGGCAGCCAAGCTAAACAAACGCATTATAGATTCTATTACCAAAATAGAGCCCTTAGCAAAAATTATAAGTATGGGAGATTTTAATGATGATCCTATAAATAAAAGCTTTAAAAAAATTCTAAAAACGCAAGGAGAAAAAAAATCATTAGAAAAAGGCTCTCTATTTAATCCTATGGAACAACTTTATAAAAAAGGCATAGGTTCTTTAGCATACAGAGATAAATGGAATTTATTTGATCAGTTATTTTTTACAGATAACCTAATACATACAAAAGATACTAATTATACTTTTTGGAAGGCAAATATCTACAGCCCTCCATACCTTATAACACAGAAAGGAAAATACAAAGGATATCCGCTACGCACTTATACATCTGGCAATTACACTAATGGATATAGCGACCACTTTCCTGCCTATATTTTTTTAATAAAAAAGACTAATCCATAACAATTAATTCTTCTACCCAATTTATTGCATCATTAAGGTTCTTGAAAATTTTTACGGGTTTACTAAGAAAATTTTGTTCTAAAACTGCTATATCTTCATTAATAATATCATAAACAACAGCTGCAAATCCTTTTAGATTTGGAAACATCTGCGCCGTTTTAAAATGTGCTGTAGGATTAAAAGAATAAGAATTTTTCCTGTTTGAAACATAAACAAAAGGTGTTGCGTTATTGAAATGCATTTTTGCTAACCTTAGCATTTCTGCTGCATTATCATAATCAATAGCTTTTCCTGCTTTTATTTCTGCAACAACGTAATTTTCATAGAACATAAAATCTCCAATATCTAATTGATATTTTTTAACTATACTTCTATTAATTTTAGATTTATTCCCCATATCCAAAATATTAAATTTTACACATCTGTAAAGAAAATTTACATAAGGGGAATATAATTTTAAATATCTCTACAGATAAATATACAATTTTTATAAAAAATAGATACTCTATTAATTTAACCATTGTGCCCAAGGCATACGACTAAATAAAAAGAGTAAACCTAAACCATAAAAAATAGAAATAAGCTTAAATTTTCTTTTAGCTTCCATTACTTTTTTATGTTTAGACCAACCTATTGTAATTAACACCACCGCTATTATGTTTATAAAAGGATGTTCTACTGCTATCAATCTTGCCAAAGGAGTTAAACCTCCCATACCTAATTCTTGTACCGCATTAAATCCTTTGGGAGAAACAAAGTATAATATTAAACCAATAGTTAATTGTATGTGCGTTAATATTAACGCAAAAAGACTTAATCTAAAATCTTTAGTTAATGTAAATAATTTATTTCCTACAAGGCCAGAAATAGCGTTTACAACAGCTAAAATTAATATTGCTAAAACAATATAAGCTAAATAAGAGTGTAATGTTAGTATAGTTTCGTACATCATATATATTTTAAGTGTTAAAAATAATGATTTTAACATAA
>CALHVB010000156.1 GCA_938039345.1 uncultured Sediminicola sp. | reverse complement strand
ACCAATTCTCCAACCTGTCATTGCAAATGCTTTAGCAACTCCATTTACGGTTACAGTACGGTCGTACATATCTTCAAATTCTGCCATTGAAGCATGTGCAGTAACCCCATAATTAATGTGCTCGTATATTTCATCACTTACCACAACAATTTGTGGGTGCTTTACTAAAATATCGGCTAAAGCTCTTAATTCTTCTTTGCTATAAATAGAACCACTTGGGTTACAAGGAGAACTATACCATAGCATTTTTGTTTTAGGAGTTATAGCAGCTTCTAATTGCTCAGGAGTCATTTTAAAATCTGTATCAATAGAAGTAGGGACTTCTACAGGAACACCGTCTGCTAATTTTACAATATCACTGTAACTTACCCAGTAAGGACATGGTAAAATAACTTCATCTCCTTTATTTAAACATACTTGGGCTACATTATATAATGCTTGTTTAGCACCAGTAGAAACAACAATTTGTGAAGCTTCGTAGCTTAAATCATTGTCACGTTTAAATTTTGTAATGATAGCATCTTTTAACTCTCCATAACCATCTACTGGTGTGTAAGAATTGTAATTATCATTTACTGCTTTAACGGCAGCTTCTTTAATATAATCGGGAGTATTAAAATCTGGTTCTCCTAAACTAAGACCAATAATGTCTTTACCAGCAGCTCTTAATTCACGAGCTTTTGCAGCCATCTCTAACGTTGCAGATGGGGCTAAATTATTAATTCTATCAGATAATTGATTGCTCATTATAACTATAATTTTTTACTAATACTGTAATGCGGGTTTTTTACCCAGTTCTTTTAAATGTTTAAAATGCGAAATTATAGCTTTTCTAGTAGTTTTATACTCGTTATAAGGTAAATTAAATTCTTTTGCTGTTTGTTTAACAATTTTAGAGATTTTTGTGTAATGTACATGGCTGATATTCGGGAAAATATGATGCTCTACTTGGTGGTTTAGCCCTCCTGTAAACCAATTTACAATACGGTTTTTAGTTCCAAAATTAACTGTGGTAAATAATTGATGTACTGCCCAAGTATTTTTCATAGTACCCGTATTATCTGGTAATGGGGTATCAGCTTCATCTACTACGTGTGCTAATTGAAAAACTACACTTAACACTACACCAGCTACATAATGCATTACAAAAAATCCTATTAAGATTTTCCACCAAGCAACATCAACAAAAATTATAGGAATTACAATCCAGATAAACAGATAAATAATTTTAGTAATTACCAATGTACTCCAGTTTAAAATAATATTTGGGAATTTTCCGTAAGATAATTTTCTTTTGGTATAGCGGTACATTTGCTGAAAATCTGTAGTTAAAGCCCAATTAAAAGTAAGTAAGCCATATAAAAATACAGAATAGAAATGCTGAAACCTATGATGCTTATGCCATTTTGCATGTTTAGAAAAACGAAGTATTCTACCTGCTTCTAAATCTTCATCGTGTTCGTGAATATTAGTGTAAGTATGGTGTAATACATTGTGCTGTACTTGCCAGTTGTATACATTTCCGGCAAGAATATATATACTACTCCCCATTAATTTATTAATCCATTTTTTATTAGAGTAAGAACCATGATTACCATCGTGCATTACATTCATTCCTACACCTGCCATACCTATACCCATTACTATACTAAGTAGTAAGTTGGCCCAATTAGGTAAGCCCAAGGTTAGTATTAGAAAATAAGGAGCTAAAAACAAAGCAAACATTACAGCTGTTTTTATATGTAATTTCCAGTTTCCTGTTTTTTTAATTTTATTTTCTTTAAAATAATCGTTTACGCGCTTATTCAAGGTTTTAAAGAATTGAGCTGAGTCTTTTCTTGAAAACCGAATCGTTCCATTGTCCATTATCAATAATTTTTAGTAAAGATAAAAGATTTAAAGCGGTATTAATAATAATGATTTCTTAAAAAGAATTTTTGTAGAAAGGAAGTACTATTTTTGCTGAAATTATCATTTACATATTTGTTTTAGAAAATAGTTTATGTAGATGATAAGTACTAACGAATAAGGTTTAAACGAATGACAGCGAGTATTATTTTTGATTATTTTCCTGAATTATCTTCTGAACAGAAAGAGCAATTTAAAAAGCTTGAATTTTTATATAAAGATTGGAATCAGAAAATAAATGTTGTTTCCAGAAAAGATATTGATGAGCTTTATATTAGGCATGTATTACATTCGTTAGCAATTGCTAAATTTCAGCAATTTAAACCAGGAACTAGTGTTTTGGATGTAGGAACGGGGGGAG
Source organism: uncultured Sediminicola sp. (assembly GCA_938039345.1). The sequence goes on along the minus strand of CALHVB010000156.1, from coordinate 13,425 downwards.
GTTTTCCGGGAGTACCATTAGCAATACTATTTCCAGAAACACAGTTTATGTTAGTAGATGCTATAGGAAAAAAAATAAAAGTAGTACAAGAAGTAGTAGATGGTTTAGGTATTACTAATGTAGTAGCAAAACATACACGTGTTGAAGAAATACCTGAGCAGTTTGATTTTATAGTGAGTAGAGCGGTAGCGGCAATGCCAACATTTGTACATTGGGTAAAAGGACGTATAAAAAAAGAATCTGTACACGAACGCAAAAACGGAATTTTATATTTAAAAGGAGGTGATTTAACAGAAGAGTTAAAAGATTATAGAACCACTCAGATTTACGATTTAACAGACTATTTTAAAGAAGACTTTTTTGAAACTAAGAAGGTTGTTTATTTACCAATGAAATATAAAGGAAAATAGTTTTAAATACATGTTAAATAGTATTTGATTTTAGATAAAAAATAAAAGCCTTGATTTCGTAGAAATCAAGGCTTTATTTAAATTAATGATATAGTGTTTATTTTTTAATGAATTTAAAGGTGTCTTGCTTTTGGTTATCAATAACAAACTCAATAAAATACATTCCTGAAATTAAAGTTTCTACATTTATAGTGTTATTTTCTAAGCTACCATGCATAATAAGGTTGCTAGTTGTATTATAAATATTATAATCAATATTTTCACCATAAATACCACTAATATTTAAACTAGTATTAACAGGGTTAGGAGATATTACAATACTTTCTTCTTCTGTAATATTTAAATTTCTGGCACTAAAACTAGTTCCTTGTATACTCTTAGTTAAAGTAATTTTATCTAAGTTCCATTGCCATATATTACTCCCAGTTGCATTAATTCTAACGGTATGATTTCCTGTAGATAAGTTTACATTATTTGCCGCATTTAATGTTACATAGTTATCCCATTGCCCATTATTAGGTACATTATCAGTAGAAACAATTACATCATCAATAAGGATTTGAATTTGCGCATTGTCTGATGGGGTAGAAATTAAATATTCTATATTGTAAGTGCCAGCTGAGGTAACATTAATGTTATATGTTGTGTAATCACCAGCATTTACATAATTTATATTCTGGCTTGTAGCATTAACACCAAGGCCAGGACCTCCTGCAAAAGCATCATTAAATGTTCCGTTTGTAGTATTAAATTCTTCTGCTTCAATAATTAGCGGGTCGGTATTATCATCAATTAATGCTACAGTAATAGTACTACTCGCTGTAAAGTTACCATCGTTAGAAGTGGCGGTAATAGTTGTAGTGCCAGAATTAATAGCAGTTACAAATCCAGAAGAAGAATCAACAGTAGCAACGTTATTATTATTTGAGCTGTAAGATATGAGCTGATTTGTTGCATTAGATGGTGTAACAGAACCAGTAAGTGTACTTGTTTCCCCAATTTCTAAGGTTAATGTTGTTGGAGATATACTTATGCCTATTACTGGTATTATAGGTGTAGAATTTTCTTTGGTTAATATAATTTTGTCTAAATTCCATTGCCAAAGATTACTACCAGAAGCATTAATTCTAATAGTATGCGAACCTGCAGATAAAGTTATATTACTACTTCCGTTAATAAGATTGTAATTATCCCAACTTCCATTATTTGGAATGTTGTCAGTAGTAGCTACTATATTATCTACAAGCAATTGAATTTGCGCATTATCTGATGGTGTAGAAATTAAATATTGAATAGAATAGCTTCCTGCTTCTGTAACATTAATATTATATTCGGCATAATCTCCTGCATTAACATAATTAATAATTGATCCAGCTATATTAACTCCAAGTCCAGGTCCGCCAGCAGAGGCATCATTAAATGTTCCATTTGTAGTATTAAACTCTTCGGCTTCTATAACTATTGAGTTTTCTTCCATATTAATTTCAGAAACCGTTATGGTGCTAGTAGCAGTAAAGTTACCGTCGTTAGAAGTTACGGTAATTGTTGTTGTGCCTTCAGTAATACCTGTAACTTCGCCTGCATCATTCACAGTTGCTATTGCATTATCATTGCTAGACCAAGTAACAGTTTTATTAGTTGCATTAACAGGTTCTATAGTTGGTATTAAGTTTTTTGTTTCGCTAATATCTAAGGCTAAAGTGGTAGGTGCTACAGTTATTCCTGTAACATCAACTATTTCCATATCCATAGGATTTGTTCTTCCAGGAACTTTAGAGAAATCCCAAGTAATTAAGTTAACAATATTTACTTCGCCTACGTGCTGAAAATCTACAACGATTGTATTGTTAGTTTGTATTAGATTAGCTGGTACAGGAATTTCCAATGCACCAAACCATTTTGATCTATATTGTTGTTCTCCTCTCCAATCAAATGGCACATCTATTTCAACACCATTAAACGTAAATTTTTTAAGTGATAAAAATCCATTTTCTGTTTGTGGAGCATCAAAAAGAGTCACCGTCATTTTAATTATTGCTTCAGTTTGACTAGGGTTAGAAGGTACATCAACATTATTTACAAAAAATGTGTTGTCTCCGTCTTTAATATCTACTCGTTGATTATTACTTACAGGTTCTCCATAAAATTTATTCTCAACAGAAGTTTCGTTTATAGCAATGGCATCAGGATATGTGTATTTTAACACCATAGTTGCTTCTGGTTTTAATATAACAGAAGAAGGAATATCACTAGTAGTTTCGTCTGTTAAAATAATATCTCTAATTCCTTCTAAGAATAAATGTTTAATACGAACACTAGTTGGATTATTGTTATTGTCTGTAAAGAAGTTTAAGTTAATATTTGTTTCTTCTTCTTGTAGGTTGTTTAAAATTAGGTAGGTTGTGTTGCCATCTACATAACTGTCTACTTGAATATCTGGATCAGAAGATTTTGTATCAATTCTTGTTCCATCAACATCATCCCATAATTCATACCATTTTGTTAATTCACTAAATTCCCATTCGCCATCACCATCATCATCACGAAGTGTTTTGTAGTGATATACTACTTCAGGAATACCATCTCCATTATTGTCTATATCTCTAAATTGAGCTTTCAATAAATGAAAAGGCATAGATAATTCAACATAATCGGGTCTTTCTAAAAACTGCATCATCATTGAACTAAATGGCTTTAAGTTCTCCCAGTCGTATCTAGTATCATGTGGCATTGGATCCCATGCATTAGCTACGGCACCGTATTCAGAAATGATAACAGGCTTTCTATTGTTTTTCCCGAATTTGAAAACATCATACCACTCTAACATTTCAAGTGTAGCTTCTACATGTCCTCCGGATCGTCTTTGACCTCCATTGTTTTGGTAGCGGGGCCAGTCATAGAAATGAACTGCATAAAAGTCCATATTTTCACCAGCTCTATCTATAAATTCTTTCCAAATAACATCCCATTGATACCAGTCAGTCTCACTTGGTAAAGCAAATAAAGGAGTGTCTACTTGGCCTCTAGCATAATCAATTGCGATTTGATCTTCTGGTGTGTCTCCATAAAAATTAGCTACATAATTAGGGTCTCTAAAACGAGAAAAACCATCACCCCTAAAAAGGTCGTGTAACCCCCACGTCATACCACCGATTTTAGGAGCTCGGCTTCCTAGTTTTTCTCTTACGCCTTCAGCTACCAAGTTGTGATACTCTATAATATCTTCCCAGCTAGACATCATAAATTGACCTGTGTTTAATTCAAAGTCAGGTTCATTCATTACTTCCCAGTATTCAGGAATTGGAACTCCTTCTTGACTGGCATTATCAACAAAGAAATCTTCCATATACTGCGATACCCATTCAGCAGATGTTTCTATATCGCGTGGCATCCAAACAAAACCGTTTTCTCTACCCCACGAAGAACCACTTAAATCATTATCATAATAGGATAAAGTAGGATAGGTAGGGTGAGCATTTGTGCCCATAATTGCACCTCTAGTTTGTTCGCTTTTGAACTGACTAAGGCCTCTATCATCAACTCTTTGCTCATATTCTCCTTTCCAAAAATCTAGCAACACAGTTAAACTATCTGGGTCATGATGATTTCTGTTGTTTTCATCTTCTGGTGAAAATTGATGTAGAAAGGAAGCAATACCATTATCGCGCCCTAATTGTACATCCCATTCATTAAATAAAATTTCTGCTTTGTCGATTTCTCCTTCCCATGCATTTTCGTAGAGACTTGAGTGCATGGTAATATGCCTTTCTCTTCCAAAATCTGAAACTCCGCCTACAGAGTGTTTAATGTCTAAGTTAATATCGACTTCTACATTTTGAGCAAAAGTAAAATTACTCATTAGTATTAGGAGTACTACTCCTAATGCTTTTTTTAATTGTGTTTTCATAGTGAGTGTTTTAAATAGTTAGTATTTAGTTAATTAAGGAATAATTACTTTAGTGTTGTATTTGTTGTTATTCTGATAAATATACACTCATATTTAATGCAAAATGACAAGGTTTAGTTTATGTCAAGTTCCTTTTTTTGCTATTTACTAGTCATATATAATACACTTAAAACGACGTAAACGGTGTAAATAATGAAGTTTTAGTATTTTTAATAAGTAATTTTTATTTGTAAATAAAATAAGAAAAAACCTTCATTATGTATTTTAAAAAACACATACTAAAGGTTGTTAATTACTTAAATTGAAGTTTTTTAGGGTGGTTAATTGTTTATTTTACCTTTTATAATTATTTAATTCAGTTTTTTAAATATTTTTTCATTCTCATTTATTGAATAACCAATTATTTTATTGGTTTTATTTCTTTTAAAGATAATAGCATGATTGGTTACGTCTGAAAATACATCATCATATTCATGATATATAGGGTAGTTTATTTTATCTATTAAAGCGTTTAATGTATTCTCTTTTTTATTGTAAAATATTGTAATTTGTTTTTCATTTATATACTCATATTTACCCTCAAAATTTTTTAAGTTAGATGTATTTATTGTTTCTTTATATGGGGTGTTCTTTGTTAATATAAGTCCATCTCCAATATTCCAATTGTCGTATTCCATATAATAAGCGGTTCTTTTAGCTGTGTTTATTCCTTTAAGCTTGGCTACTAAATGCAATGCTCCATCTATACCTGCCGATATACCTGTGGTGGTTATAATTTTTCCGTTGTCTACAAAACGAGCTTCTTTTTTTACATCAATTTTAGGATAATCTGTTTCTAAATTTTCAATTGCATCATGAAAAGTTGTTGCTGCTTTATTGTTTAAAAGTTCTGCCTCTGCAAAAACAAAAGCTCCTGTGCATACTGAGAAATAGTATTCAATATTTTTTTGTTTTTTTATCCATTTTATAACATTTTTATCTTTTGAGGCAGCTGAGGAATTACACCAAAAAAAGCCAAAATATCTGCCTTAGGCGCATTTTTAATGCTGTAATCGGGAACAATAGTAAGTATCCCTTGTGATTTTATAGGTTTCTGATTTTTTGAAACAGTAAAAACTTTATAACCTGCATAAGCGAATACTTCCATAGAACCAGCGAAATCTAATATTTCAACACCATCTTGTAAATAAAAAGCAATAGTTTTAACAGATTCTTTTTTTGTTAGTATCATATTACAGTGGGGGCATGTGCCCAATTTTTTATAGCTTATACTATCACAAATGCCACCACCACAGGGAGGGCAAATATATTCTGAAGGATTTATTGTTTTGTTTTGAGATTTCACCTTAATTGTAGCAAGGATAATGGCTGAAATTAGTAATAGACGTATCATTTTATTTTTTTAGATAAGTCAAAACTAAATCTTTTAAGGCCTTGTTAAAAGGACAATAGTGCGCAGCATTAAGACAATTTTTTCTTTAATTCTGAAGGGAGTTTGGTAGTGTGTTTTTTTAGTAATGCTCTAAGTTGATTACTACTTTTTAATCCGCATGAAATGCTAATAGATTCTATTTTTGTATTTGTTGCTAATAGTTTTAACGCATGTTCTACTCTTAATTCCTCTAAATAATAACCCATGGTTATACCTGTTGTTTTTTTAAAAAGGCGAGTTAAATTCCTAGAGCTCATGTATACACTATTAGCTAAATCATTAATAATTGGCTTTTTCTCTAAGTTTTGCGCTAATATATCTTGTACGGTATGAATGCGGTTCTCTATATGGTTTCTGTATTGTAAAAAGACACTTAGTTGTGGGTCGTTTTCTGTTCTACGTAAATAGATAACTACTTCTTTTGCAATTTTAGTAGAGAATACAGAACCATATAATTCTTCTAATATAAAAAGAGCAAGGTCTATTCCAGAAGATACACCAGCACTAGAGTAGATGGTGTCATCTTTTACAATGAGTCTATTAGATAAGAGTTTTGTTTCTGGAAAGCGATTTTGGAAATCTTCAAAATATTTCCAATGAGTAGTACAGTTTTTGTTTTGCAAAATATTAGCAAAAGCCAAGAGGTATGTTCCTGTGCATACGGAGCATATTTTTACTTCGTTTTTATATTGCCTTTTTAACCAAGTAAAAAAATCATAATATTTATTAGTGAAATTTTCAGCAAAAAATAAATGAGATTCTAATCCAGGTATAAATAATAAGTCATTTTTATGGAGTTCAAAATTTTTATAAAATTCTAGTTTTCCTAAAGAAATACCAGCGCCAGAAACAGTTTCTGAATTATTGTCTAAACTTAAATAATGTATTTTTATGTTTGCACCATAATTAATTGCCTCGTAGAATAAATGAGCAGGACCTGTAAGGTCTAACAGTTGTACTTCCGGAGGAACAAGAAAGAATACTTTTAAGGTGTTTTTGTTTTGCATATGCAATTTAAAACATAAAAATAGCCGTTATTTTTTATTAAGGAAATAACGGCTTTTATAATTACTTAGTAATTTTTAGTTTTTATCCTAAAAAGGGGTATCTGTAATCTTCAGGTGATACAAATACTTCTTTTATTAATCTAGGAGAAACCCAACGTAATAAATTTTGTGCCGAGCCCGCTTTATCATTAGTGCCAGATGCTCTTGCGCCTCCAAAAGGTTGTTGGCCAACTACAGCGCCAGTTGGTTTATCATTAATATAAAAATTGCCAGCGCTATTTTGTAATGCCAAAGTAGCTTCATTAATAGCATAACGTTCTTTTGCTAGCACTGCGCCAGTTAAGGCATATTCTGAGGTGTTATCTACTAATTTTAAAGTTTTGCTCCAATCTTTATCTTCATATATGTATATGGTTACTATGGGGCCAAATAACTCTGTTTCCATAGTTGTATATTTTGGGTCGGTTGTTATAATAACTGTAGGTTCTATAAAATAGCCTATAGATTTATCATAGTTTCCACCAGCAATAATTTCGGCATTGGTGTCATTTTTTGCTTGTTCTATATAAGTAACTAATTTATCGAACGATTGTTCGTGAATTACGGCAGTAATAAAGTTACTCATATCTTCAGGAGAGCCAGGTTTGTTAAAAGAAGCAATGTCTTTTTTTACTAGTGCTATAATTTCGTTAGCAGAAGATTTTGGTAAGTAAACTCTAGAAGCAGCACTACATTTTTGTCCTTGGAATTCAAAAGCACCTCTGGTAATGGCTGTTGCAACTTGTTTAGGAAAGGCAGAAGAATGTGCTATAATAAAATCTTTACCACCTGTTTCGCCTACAATTTTAGGGTATGTTTTATAAGTATGGATATTGTTTCCTATTTGTTTCCATAATTCTTTAAATACATAAGTAGAGCCTGTAAAATGTAGCCCAGCAAAATCTGGACTAGATAAAGCTGTTTCAGTAATCATAATTGGGTCTCCATAAACAATATTAATAACTCCATCTGGTAAGCCAGCTTCCTTAAAAATATCTATTATTACTTTAGCAGAGAATATTTGACTATCGCTAGGTTTCCATAAAACAACATTACCCATCATAGCGGCACTAGCAGGTAAATTACCAGCAATTGCAGTAAAGTTAAAAGGGGTTATAGCATAAATAAAACCTTCTAGAGGTCTGTACTCAACTCTATTCCAAACGCCATCTCCAGATTCTGGTTGTTGTTGGTATATTTCCGACATAAATTCTACATTGAATCTAAGAAAGTCTATAAATTCACATGCTGCATCTATTTCTGCTTGGTGTATAGTTTTGGATTGCGCTAACATAGTAGCTGCATTAATTTTAGCTCTGTATGGACCAGCTACTAAATCAGCAGCTTTTAAGAAAATAGCGGCACGTTGTTCCCAAGGTAAATTAGCCCATGAGTCTCTGGCTTCTAAAGTATTGTTAATAGCTTTAGAAACATGTTTTTTTTCTGCTATATGGTATTTGCCAATGGCATGTTTATGGTCGTGGGGAGGACTTATAGTTCTTGTGTTCTCTGTACGGATTTCTTCTGAGCCTATGTAAAAAGGGATATCTGTAAAATTTGTGTAGTATTCTTTGTACTGTTTTAAAACAGCAGCTCTCTCGGTTGTGTTGGGAGCGTAAGTCTTAATAGCTTCATTTAAAGCTTTTGGAACATTAAAAAATCCGTTTGCCATGTCTGTTATATTTAATATAGAATATCAAATATAACAAAGAACAAGTATTTTGTTATGATTATAGTGTTTTAATTTAAGGCAAATGGTGCACTAAACTTAAATGTAGGGACGTATACTCTAAATTTTTCTGTAGAACTAAAGTTTACCATATTGTAATGTCCTTTCATAGCGCCCAACGGGGATGCTAATAGACACCCAGAACTATAGGTGTGAGATTCTCCGGGTTTAATAACAGGCTTTTTTCCTATTACACCTTCGCCATCTAATATTTCTAATTCGTTTAAAGAATCATATATCTGCCAATGGCGAGAAGTTAATTGTACAGAATCTTTACTCTGGTTTTCTATAGTTATAGTGTAACCAAAGGCAAAATGCATTTTGTAGTTTTTAAAGAATGTACCTTCAAAACTTGTATTTACAGATATTTTTATGCCTTTTGTTACTTGAGTAGTCATGCAATTAAATATTATATAGATTACTTAATTTAAGGTTTTAGCTAATTTATTAAAGATTAATATAAAAATAGTTAATCTTCAGTCATATTTAAAATAATTTTAACGCTATCTTAATGATTATGAGCTTAAAACCAAGGCTAAGTTATAGAACTGCATTTAATTTTAAAAACTTAATATAAGATTATCGGTATAATTGTATTTTTAATAGATAAATGTTGTATTTAGTTGCTAATGTTTCTAGAATTAGCAGCACCAATACCAATTATACTATCATAAACTTCTCCAAAATCTCTATAATATACGATTATGGTATAGTTGTTTTCTGTAAAATGAAAATTACCGCCAATGGTATTTAAGTCTATAACATTGTCATCATTTTTTATTACATATTTATAATTATAGAAACCTTGCTTCATTTTTATAGAAGCTTCCATGTTACCAGTTTTCTCATTATAAATCATTTTATTTTCATCGTTTAAGCTGTAATTGTTATACTTACCGTAGACATAAACATTATTTAAGCCTAGTTCTTCGGTGTAAGGTAATTTAAAATGAATATTTGTATATTCTGCTTCTCTAGAATTATCTTCGCCCAATAGTGTGCGTATAACAAAGTCGCCATTTACATCTGGATAATAGGTGTAAGGTCTATCATTTCTGTAGTAATCTGCAAATAAATAATGTTGATATATATCTGTGAGTTCTATACGAGCAATAGCAGAGCTAGGCGCTCTTAAATCTTTGGTATCAAAATTGTAAAATTCGTTACCTCCATAAAAACTAGTCTCTTTATCATATTTATATACTAAAGAATTGTCAATAGTAAATTGTGGTTTAATATTATAAATTGCGGTAGGCCAATGGTAATTTTGTAATAGTGCAATTTTTATTTCTTTTTTAGGATTTACAACATTAAAGTTGCTAGTGTTAATTGTGAATTGTACAACTTGCTTTGTGTTTAAATAATTAAAATCTCGTGAGCGTTTAACGGTTGCTCCAATTTTTACCGCATCCTTGTAAACAATAAACCTGCGAGAAAATTGAAGTTCATAATCATTATTGTATATTTCTAGCATATAATTACCACTAACTTTTAGTTGTAAATCTTCATTAGGTATAGATAATTTATAGTTAGAGTAGGGTTGTAAGGTAGAGTAACTGTTTTCATAATCTGTTATTCTTAAATCATCTATACCATTTAAATACTGAGATTTTAGAAGATTAGAGGGAGTCCAGTCATAATTGCAATGCACAATTTTATAATAAAAATCTTGTTCGCTGGCAGAGATGTCATCAAACTCTAAGAAAATAGATTCTCCTAAGGATACAATAGGAAATTGGTCTTCTGTTGCACCTTTGAATATAATGGTTTTAATATTCGATGGCGGGTTAATTTCTTCTTGTACTTGTGCAAAAAGTAATGGGGTAAATAAGAAAAAAAGATAATTTTTAATACTTAAGGTCATTTTTGGTCGTTAACATTTAATGTAAAAATAAGCAAAAAGTATACCTAAAAAATATAAAGCGATGCAATACTGAGCTTTGTTTGAGTAAATAGCCTCTTTATTTGGTTTTAATGTTATTTAGAATAAATATAAATAATTGAACAAGTATACTTTTTAACCCTTATAATTAATGATTTGTGGGGTTTAAATTTTATTTTTGCAAAAAATTTGTCAACCTAAAGGTCTACAATAATATGTCTAAAGACATCCGAGTAAAAAAAGGCTTAAATATTAATCTTGTAGGAGAAGCGGAACATACCATTTCTAAAGCTACATTGAGTAATACTTACGCAATAAATCTTCAAGATTTTCATGGGATTACTCCTAAAATGTTAATAAAACAAGGAGGAGAAGTTAAAGCAGGTGAAGCTCTTTTCTATAACAAAGACAATGAGAATATGTTGTTTGTGTCTCCAGTAAGTGGAGAGTTAGCAGAAATAGTAAGAGGTGATCGCAGAAAAATCCTAACATTAAAGATTCTTGCAGATAAAGAGCAGCAGAGTTTGGAACATAGCCCTGTAAATGTAGAAAGTGCTTCTGCTCAAGAGATAAAAGCACAATTGTTAAAATCTGGCTGTTGGTCATTTATAAAGCAACGTCCCTATGATGTTATTGCTGATGCAAGCGTAACACCTAAAGCAATTTTTGTTTCAGGTTACGCAAGTGCTCCTTTAGCAGCGGATTTAGATTTTGTTTTAAAAGGAAAAGAAAAAGAGATACAAGCAGCAATTACTGCTATTGCAAAACTAACACCAGGAAAGGTGCATGTTTCTGTAGGTTCTTCTAATTCTCCTTTGGCAACATTACAAGGTGTAGAAAAGCACAATGTTTCTGGTCCGCACCCATCTGGTTTAGTAGGTACTTTAATTAATAAAGTAGATCCTATCAATAAAGGAGAAACAGTATGGACTATTAATCCGCAAGATTTAGTAATTATAGGTGAGTTATTATTAACGGGTAAGTTTAATGCAGAGCGTACTATTGCTTTAGCAGGAGCTTCGGTAAAAGAGCCTAAGTATTATACCACTAAGATAGGAGCAGAGGTAGCTACTTTTGTTTATGCTAGCGGTCTTAATAATGATAATGTTAGAATTATTAATGGCGATGTGCTTACAGGTTCTAAAACAACACCAGAAGGATATTTAGGATATTACAATAATACAGTTTCTGTTATACCAGAAGGAGACGATTATGAATTCTTTGGTTGGAATAAGCCAATTTTTAATAAAGTTTCTGCAACAAGAGCATTAACTTTCTCTTGGTTGTTTCCAAATAAAAAGTATGACTTAAATACAAATACAAATGGTGAACATAGAGCTTTTGTTGTTACAGGACAATACGAAAAAGTTTTTCCATTAGATATCTTCCCAATGCAATTGCTAAAAGCTTGTATGTACAAGGATTTAGATGAAATGGAACAACTAGGATTGTACGAGGTAGCACCAGAAGATTTTGCTTTAACTGAATTTGTGTGTATTTCTAAGCAACCTCACCAGAAGATTATTCGTGAAGGTTTAGATTTATTACAAAAAGAAATAGGATAAAAGATGAGCTTAAAAGATAACTTACATAAGTTTAGAGTAAAAAACGAAGGAAAAAAATGGTTTCCTGTTTTTAGCGGCTTTCATACCTTTTTATTTATGCCAAATGAGACTACTCATAATGGTACGCATGTAAAAGGTGCAGATGATTTAAAAAGAACAATGAACACGGTAATCATGGCATTGATACCTGTTTTATTGTTTTCTATGTTTAATGCAGGATATCAGCATTATTCAGCAATAAATGGTTTTCCACAAGATTTTTCTTTAATGGATCATTTCCTTACGTGGGATAATTTCTGGATCGGAATTATAAAAGTACTTCCACTAGTAGTTGTATCTTATGTAGTAGGATTAACAATAGAATTTATTTTTTGTGTTATAAAAGGACACGAGATAGAAGAAGGGTACTTGGTAACGGGAATGTTAGTTCCTTTAATTGTTCCTGTAGATACGCCACTTTGGATGTTAACAATAGCAATCATCTTTGGTGTGGTAATAGGAAAAGAAGTATTTGGAGGTACAGGGATGAATATTCTAAACCCAGCCTTAACTATTAGAGCATTTTTATTCTTTGCTTACCCAACATGGATGAGTGGAGATAAAGTATGGGTACACGACGCTGTAAATTTAGCAGGAACGCCAGACGCTATTTCAGGAGAAACAGTATTAGGGTATTTAGCACAGAATAAAGAATTCTCATATTCGGTTTCAGATATGTTCTTTGGGTTTATTCCAGGTTCTGTAGGTGAAACATCAGCATTTTTAATATTATTAGGAGGTCTATTCTTAATCTTCTCTAAAATTGCTAGTTGGAGAATTATGGTGAGTGCAGTAGCAGGAACTTTAGTAATGGGATACATTTTTAATGGTGTTGTAGATGCAGGTTGGATAACTGAAACAAGCAAGTTTTATGGTTTAATGAGCCTTGCAGGTTGGAAACACCTAATCGTTGGTGGTATAGCCTTTGGTATTGTGTTTATGGCTACAGATCCTGTAACAGGAGCACAAACTAATAAAGGGAAATGGATATACGGATTCTTAATAGGATTTATTTCTATTATGATTAGAGTTTTTAACCCAGCTTACCCAGAAGGAGTTTTCTTAGCAATATTGTTAATGAATGTTTTTGCTCCTACAATTGATCACTATGTGGTACAAGGGAATGTTAAAAAGAGAATGAAACGTTTAAAGAATGCTACTATCTTACCTAAAGCAGATGATGGTAAAGCAGAAGAATTAAAAGTAGAAACAGTTTAGTTATGGCAGTTAATACAGATAGTAATACATATACTGTTGCTTTTGCAGCTGTTATGGTAGTAATAGTAGGTTCGGTTTTAGCCTTTGCTGCATCGAGTCTAAAAGATAGAATTAGTGAGAATGAAAAGTTTGAAAAACAACAAAACATTCTTTACGCAATGGGAGTTAGTGAAAATGGAGATGATGAAGGAAGTGTA
>CALHVB010000155.1 GCA_938039345.1 uncultured Sediminicola sp. | reverse complement strand
TATTTGGCAAGAGTTCTCTTATCCTACGGCCATATGTAATCTGACATAGCGCTGCGATGAATTGCATTTTCCCAATGGGCGAGAATCGAGAGGAACGAGATGTAGCCTATTGGGTCGACGTAGGAGAATGCAATTCATCGTAGTCATATAACCGTCAGTTACGGGTTAATATGCGTTAATTTTCGGTTAGACACAGACTTTGCAATTCTAAATGAATTCGGACGTAGTCTAATCCGCCGTAATTGCGGTTATACATCTTAAGTTTGATTTTCATTAAATTGATAGTATAAACTAGAAAGAACAAAAGAGAGAATTAAGGTTAATTTATACATTGAAGCTTAAGACTTCGACAACATTGATAATCCTCTCTCTTTTAAATACTCCAATAATTCAGTCAGAATTTTAAATGATTCTCCGCTTTTTTTATCTACATCAGGATATGCTTTTTTAGTTTTCTCTATTTCAACTTCATTTCGCTTATCAGGTGTGTAAGATATATCATTATCCGAGTAAAGTATTCTTGAAGCTTTATCGTGAAATTCATCTAAGCTTAACCTTAATTTTTGTATATAATTATTGAGTTTTTTATCAGCAGTTTTATATTTAATTAATCGAGCTTTTTCACAAAAATCAAAAGTCCTTTGCATTGCTTTTTGATTGTAACCATACCAAGAGCCTTGTTCAGATATTTTGTTTTGAAATGATATTATGTCTAATGTATCCAAAAGATTTTTGATTATTTCTTTATCACTTTCTTTTGGAATTAAATTCAGATTTTTATTGTCTTTCCATAGTATCCTATATTCGTAAATAGCAATAAAATTTGTAATTATTAAAGTTCCGATTATTGTAAAATTCCAATTCTGTAATAAAATAGGTAAGTCAAGTTTTGCAGTAACAAGATTTATTATTATCGGCAGTAATACTATTCCTACATACCATTTTTCAAATATTTTTTTCATTTCGGAAAGCTTGGTTTTACATTACTTACAACGCGTATATATGTTTACTTTTCATAACCAACCCCTAAAGTAATTTTTTTATGCAATTACAACAAACATAATACTTACAAATAATGTAGGGTTATAATATTTTTATAGTATGCTCCTATTTTTATAGAAATAGCATATTTAAAGCGAATTTTTAACAACAACAAACGTTTGTAATTAATTGTAAACGAAAGTAACTGCTTCCTTACCAAATGTTTTTAAAAGGCTGTTTTATGTTTGCTCTGTTGCAATACTTACTGCAATAGTATAAACTGTAAAACCTTAACAATAAACATTATGAACGCACTTAAAAACAAAGTACAGTTAATTGGTAACTTGGGTAACGACCCAGAAATAATAAACCTAGAAGGAGGTACTAAATTGGCAAAATTCTCTATGGCTACCAGCGATGCTTATAAAAATGCCCAAGGAGAAAAGGTAGAAGAAACCCAATGGCATAACATAGTAGCTTGGGGTAAAGTTGCAGAAATTGCCGAAAATTATTTAAACAAAGGAAAACAAGTGGCTATAGCGGGCAAATTAACACATAGGTCTTATGAAACTAATGCGGGAGAAAAAAGATATATTACAGAGGTACGCTGTAATGAGCTTTTACTATTAACCTGAGTTCGATTAATCTAAATAACTTGTTTTCGATACAAAATTCTTATCAGAATTTTACTCTAACTAACGTTATTAAGATTAAAAAGCGTCATTTCGAGTACTTCTAAACTTCAGTTAATCTAAGTACAGGCTTCAGAGAAGTGTATCGAGAATAGTTTTTTAATCAACAAAATATGATTCGAACTCAGGTTATTAGGTAAATAAGTAGTAAAACAAAAAAAATCTCGAGAGTAGCTACTCTCGAGATTTTTAATCTTTATATTCTTGTAAAACAGTTCGCTTTTAAGAAGCTACCTCAGCTTCTGTTTCTATAGTAGCTAAATAACGCTCAGCATCTAAAGCCGCCATACAACCAGTACCAGCTGCTGTTACTGCTTGTCTGTATTCTTTATCTTGTACATCGCCACTGGCAAAAACACCTGGCACACTAGTTTTGGTAGACTTTCCTTTGGTTATTAAATAACCTGTTTCGTCCATTTCTAATTTACCTTTAAAAATATCTGTATTTGGTTTGTGCCCAATAGCTATAAATAAACCTGTAATTGCAATATCTTCTTTGGCACCTGTTTGGTTATTTACCATACGTAAACCTTCTACTACTTGCTCTCCTAACACCTCATCTACTTCCGTATTATAAAGTACTTCTATGTTTGGTAAACTATTTACACGGTGTTGCATAGCTTTAGAAGCTCTCATATGATCTTTACGTACCAACATAGTTACTTTATTACATATGTTTGCTAAATAAGATGCTTCTTCTGCAGCAGTATCTCCTGCCCCAACAATAGCTACATCTTGTTTTTTATAAAAGAAACCATCACAAACGGCACATGCAGATACACCACCACCTTTTAAACGTTCCTCGCTAGGTAATCCTAAATATTTAGCTGTAGCTCCTGTAGAAATTATTACTGTTTCTGCTTCTATAACTTTAGAATCGTCTACCGTAACTTTATGTATACCTCCTACTTTATCACTAAAATCTACCGCAGTAACCATTCCTATACGTACTTCTGTACCAAAACGCTCTGCTTGTTGTTGCAATTGCACCATCATTGTTGGGCCATCTATACCTTCTGGGTATCCAGGGAAATTATCTACTTCTGTTGTTGTCGTTAATTGTCCGCCTGGCTCCATTCCTGTATACATAACAGGTTTTAAATCTGCTCTTGCTGCATATATTGCTGCCGTATAACCAGCAGGACCCGATCCTATAATTAGTGTTTTTAAACGTTCTATTTTTTCTGACATAATGTTTATCTTCTCTAAATATTATATTACAAAAGTAGTTTTTTTAGCAAAAACCTTACTTTTAAAGTTATAAAAAGTTATTATACAACTACTGATTTTTGTTATTCATAAAAAAAGTTGCAAAAAACATGTTCTTGCAACTTTATATTTTAATTATACGCTATACCTATTATTGTAAGCTATAGTGTGTTTTAGATAAAGCTTTCATGGTATTTGCCGCTTGTTCTGCAGAGATATCTCTTTGCGGATTGGCAAACATCTCGTAGCCTACCATAAATTTCTTTACGGTTGCAGAACGCAATAATGGCGGATAAAAAGACATATGAAAATGCCACTCTGGATATTCTTTACCGTCTGTTGGTGCTTGGTGTATACCAGAAGAATAAGGGAAAGAGGTATCAAAAATATTATCGTACATTATAGTTAATTGCTTAATAGCATCTGCATAAGAAACTTTTTCTTCTTCGGTTAACTCCGCTATATGAGCCATTTTTCTTTTCGGAATTATAATAGTTTCATACGGCCATACTGCCCAAAAAGGAACTAATGCCACAAAATGATCGTTCTCTACTATAATACGCTCATTTAATTCTTGCTCCTGAGCTACGTAATCTTCTAAAATACTTTTTCCGTTTTTATCCCAATAGGCTTTAAAACGTACTGCTTTCTTTTCTACTTCTTGCGGTACCGATTTTTGAGACCATATTTGTCCGTGAGGATGCGGATTACTACAGCCCATTACATCTCCTTTATTCTCGAAAATCTGAACATGGTTAATACCTTCCATTGCTCCTAGCTCTTTGTATTCTTTTTGCCAAAGCGATATTACATCTGTAATTTCTGGCACAGACATTAAGGGTAATGTTAAAGAGTGATTAGGCGAAAAACAAACTACTTTACACAAACCAGATTCTGATTCTGCTTTTAATAAACCATTATCGTAATTCCCTTCTTCTACATTTTGAAGCAAAGCAGAAAAATCGTTTACAAATGAATATGGTTTTTTATAATCTGGATTAACTGCTCCTCCCATTCTTTCGTTGGTAGGACATAGGTAGCATTTTGGGTCGTAGGCTGGGCGCTCTACATTAGCACTCTTTTCTACTTTACCTTGCCATGGTCTTTTGGTTCTATGCGGAGATACCAATACCCATTCTCCTGTTAAAATATTAAACCTTCTGTGTGGGTCGTTATTAAAATCTATTTGTTTCATGATTATAATTTTATAGAAGTACCTTGACTTGGTAATGCTTCAAAAGAAGTTAGTTTTATATTAAATTTTTTCTCGTAGGCTTCCGATGCTTCTTTAACATAAGCATCTACAGCATCTTGGTGTACAATATTAATAGTACAACCACCAAAACCACCACCCATAAGTCTTGCTCCTAAAACCTGATCGTTTCCTTTAGAGAACTCTACTAAGAAATCTAACTCAGGACAGCTAACTTCGTACAATCTAGATAGGCCATCGTGTGTTTCGTATAATAATTCTCCTAATTTTTTAAGGTCGTTAGCTTTTAGTGCCGCTATAGCTGCATGTACTCTGTTGTTCTCTGCTACTACATAAGTACAACGATCATACACCTTATCGCTCATCTCTGCTTTTGTATCTTCTATCATTTCGATAGTAGCATTTCTAAGCGATTTTACTTCTGGGTATTTTTTAGCAATAATAGCTACAGCAGTTTCGCATTCTTCTCTACGAACATTATACTGACTTGTTGCTAAACTATGTGCTACATTGGTATTTAATAATAATACTTTATATGGTTTAACATCTATAGGAATGTATTTGTGCTCTAAAGTATCGCAATCTAATAAGATAACATGACCTTCTTTACTCATTACAGATGCATACTGATCCATAATACCACATTTAGTACCTACAAAGGTATGTTCTGCATCTCTAGATAATTCTACAATATCTAATTTAGATAATCCTAAATCAAAAAGCTCATTTAAACCAAATGCTAAACCACATTCTAAGGCTGCCGAAGAACTTACTCCAGAACCTACTGGTAAATTACTTTCTATAGTACAGTTAAAACCTTTTAACTTATCGCTTCTTTTAGAAATTTCGTTTAATACACCTAAGATATAGTTCTCCCATTCTTCAGAACTTATTTCTAACTTATTTAAGTCTATAGTAATTCCTTTATTATAGCCCTTTGTATATACATTACACTCGGTATCCGAGTCGTTTTTACTAAACTCTAAAGTTATTTTTTTACTGATAGCTGTTGGCAAAACATATCCTAAATTATAATCTGTATGTTCCCCTATAATATTAATTCTTCCAGGAGATTCTATGGTAAGCTCAGGTGTGAAATTTTCTAAAAATTGCATAACTATCTGTTTTAATATAAATTTATTGCTCACAAATATAATAAATGTATTTTATACGTTTATTATCTTGTTCTCTATTTTTAATGTTAAATATTTTACTTCTTTACTTCTTTTACCGAAGCTACTGTTCTAAAACCAATATGCTCGGCAGAGGAATCTAAACTTGTTCCCATACGAGAAGAAAGCCTATAACTTGCGCAATAAGATACATTACACAAAAAAGAACCTCCTTTAATAATCTTTTCCTTGGCATAGGGCATTGTTGGGTTATAAGATTTTAGCGCTCCTTTAGGGTTTACTGCTATCTCTTTTGTATTGGCTAGCTCTTGATAGTAATTAACATTGTACCAGTCGCTAGTCCACTCCCATACATTCCCCGCAACATCGTACAAACCATAACCGTTGGGCGGATAGGTTTTTACAGGTGCTGTGGCTTCAAATCCATCTTTTCTGGTATTTGTTTTAGGAAACTCTCCCTCCCATGTATTTGCTTTTTTATCTAAATTATTACTATCATCACCCCAAAAAAACAAGGTATTTTCTTTAGTTCCCCTAGCCGCATATTCCCATTCTGCTTCTGTTGGTAATCGTCTGCCTATCCATTTACAATATACCTGAGCATCTTCATAAGAGATATGCACCACTGGATGATTGTCTTTACCTTTAATACTACTTCCTGGACCTAAAGGCTGTCTCCAATTGGCCCCTACCGTCCATTTCCACCATTGCGAAAAATCATATAAATTAGGAACAGATGTTTTAGATTTTTTAAATGTTAATGAGCCTGGTTGCATTATAGAATCGTGTGGTTTTGGAGTGCCTTCTGGAAGCTGCTTTTTCATTTCTTCCCAGTCTATTTCTCTTTCTGCCACCGTTATATAACCTGTTGCTTTGGTAAACTTTTTAAACTGAGCATTGGTTACTTCTGTGATATCCATAAAAAAACCATCTACAGCTACTTTATGCGCTGGTTTTTCGTGTTTCATGGCTCCATTGTCTTGGGCTACAGCGCCTTGGTTAAATTTTCCTCCTGGAATCCATACCATTCCGCTAGGAGTTACTACATTCTTAGGAACTTCTGTTATAATATGATCTAAAGCTATTTTCTCTTCTTTTTTAACTATTTCTTTTGCTGATGTAGCTACTTCTGTTGTTTTCTTATTTTTCTCTTTACACTGAATTAGCACACTTAAAATTAAAAAAGCACCTAATACTTTAAATATATAATTCATTAAATATATGTTCTCTTATTATAATTTGTTCTCGATAATTTCTTGTACAACCTCCGGATTTAATAATGTACTAGTATCTCCTAAATTACTAATATCGTTACCTGCTATTTTTCTTAAAATTCTACGCATAATTTTACCCGAACGTGTTTTGGGTAAACCTACCGTAAACTGAATTTTATCTAGCTTTGCTATAGGTCCTATATGTTCTGTAATTATTTGATTGATTTCTTTTCTTAAATTATCATGATTACGAGATTCTCCTGTTTCTTTTAATATTACATAACCATACAAAGCACTTCCTTTAATATCGTGCGGAAAGCCAACAATAGCAGATTCTGCAACAGCTGGATGCTCATTAATTGCATCTTCTATAGGAGCTGTTCCTAAATTATGACCCGATACAATAATTACATCGTCTACCCTACCTGTAATTCTATAATATCCTACTTCATCTCTTAATGCACCGTCTCCTGTAAAATACTTATTTTCAAAAGCCGAAAAATACGTTTCTTTATAACGTTTATGGTTACCCCATATGGTTCTGGCAATTGATGGCCATGGAAATTTAATACACAAACGGCCATCTACCTGGTTTCCGTTTATTTCATTTCCATTTTCATCCATTAATACAGGTTGTATTCCTGGTAACGGCAGTGTTGCATAGGTTGGTTTTGTTGGTGTAGCATAAGGTACGGGAGATATCATAATTCCTCCTGTTTCTGTTTGCCACCAAGTATCTATAATTGGACTCTTCTTTTTTCCAATATTATCATTATACCAATGCCATGCTTCTTCATTAATAGGTTCTCCTACAGAGCCTAAGACTTTTAAAGAAGATAAATCGTGAGACTCTACATAATCTAATTTTTCTTTTGCTAAGGCGCGTATTGCAGTAGGCGCTGTATAAAACTGGTTTACTTTATGCTTTTCTATAATTTCCCAAAAGCGCCCGTAATCTGGATAGCTTGGCACCCCTTCGAACATTACCGTTGTTGCTCCATTGGCTAAAGGTCCATATACAATATAGCTATGCCCAGTTATCCACCCTATATCTGCCGTACACCAATACACATCATTTTCTTTGTATTGAAATACATTTTTAAAAGTATAGGCTGTATACACCATATACCCCGCTGTTGTATGCACCATTCCTTTTGGCATACCTGTAGACCCCGATGTATATAGTATAAACAATGGGTCTTCTGCATCCATTATTTCTGGTTCGCATACAGTAGATGCTTTATCTAATAAAGGTTGTAACCACTGATCACGACCTTTTTGCATGGTTATATCCGAATTAATACGTTTAACTACCAATACATTTTCTACACAAGAACAATCGTTTAAAGCCTCATCTACAATACCTTTTAAGTCTATTGTTTTTGCTCCTCTAAAAGAACCGTCGGCAGTAAGCACCATTTTACAATCACTATCATTAATTCTGGTTGCTAATGCTGTTGCCGAAAAACCTGCAAATACTACTGAATGTATAGCACCGATACGAGCACAAGCCAATACTGCCATTGCCAACTCTGGTATCATTGGTAAGTAAATACAAACTCTATCTCCTTTTTTTATGCCCTGAGATTTTAAAACATTAGCAAATGCATTTACTTTTTCATATAACTCTTTGTAACTTATATGCTGCGCTTCTTCTTCTGGATTATTAGGCTCAAACAATATAGCCGTTTTATCGCCTCTGGTAAGTAAATGTCTGTCTAAACAGTTTTCTGTAATATTTAGTTTTGCTCCTTTAAACCAATTAATTTCTGGCTTGGTAAAATCCCACTCTAAAACAGAATCCCATCGTTTACGCCATACAAAATGTTCTTCGGCTACTTCTTCCCAAAAATTTTCTGGATTTATTACCGATTTTCTATATACTTGATAATATTCTTCTAAATGTTTTATGTGGTAGTTACTCATATATGCTTATTTGCTATAAAAATATAAAAATCATACGGACTTTATATCGCTTTAAAAATAAAGTACATTTTATACATACTAAACACTAATAGAGACTCCTTTTGATTGTTTTTTAAGATCCGTACTAAAATAAAAATCGATTCGCCCCATATTAACACCAAAACACCCTACTTGGTTTACCAGCACCTTTTCCCCCACTCTATTGGTAGCAATTGTGGGTTTATCTAAAAAAGTATGGGTATGTCCGCCTATAATTAAATCTATATGTTCTGTTTTGGCGGCAAGCCTTAAATCGCTTGGCTTGTTAACATCTTCATAATCATAACCTAAATGAGATAAGCAAATAACCAAATCGCATTGTTCTTGCTCTTTTAAAATAACACTCATATCCTGAGCCACACTAATGGGGTCGTTATACTTAGTCTCTTTATATAATTTTTTAGAAACCAATCCTTCTAGAGCAATTCCCAAACCAAAAACACCTACTTTAATACCTGCTACATTATATACTTTGTAGGGCTGCACATGCCCGTTGAGCACAGTATTTGTAAAATCGTAATTTGCAGATAAAAAATTAAATGTAGCATTGGGTAATTGCGCATACAAACCATCTATACCTCCATCAAAATCATGATTGCCTATCGTAGCTGCATCGTACTTAAGCATGCTCATTAATTTAAACTCTAATTCTCCTCCATAAAAATTAAAGTAAGGAGTTCCCTGAAAAATATCTCCTGCATCTAACAACAAGGTATTGGGGTTTTCTTTACGAATAGTATCTACAAGAGTAGCCCTTCTTGCCAAGCCTCCCAAATTAGGAAATTTTGAATGGTTGCTAGGAAAAGCTTCTATATGGCTATGCACATCATTAGTGTGCAAAATTGTAATATGCGTTTTTGTTTCTAAAGAACAAGAATTTAGAGCCAACCCATTTAACCCAACAAAGGCAGAGGTAGCCGATGTTTTTTGTATAAATTTTCTTCTATCCATCATTAATTCAATTTCATAAAACGATTATCAATAATTGGAGCAACAGTATCTACTTTTATAAAATAATCTATAATTGCATTTCTAATTTTATAATCTGTTTCTGTTATACTTATACGTTCTTTAAAGAAACTCATCTTATCACCTCCATTAACCAAATAATTACTCGTGGCTACTAAATAAGTTTTTGTTTGATTAAATGGTTTTCCTTGTATATTAACAGATGATAGTTTTCCTTCCTTATCTAATATAATTTGTAATCCAGAAAAAGGATGTTGTCTTTTAGCTTTCATTAAATAAGAAATCATATCCATTACAGATGCTGCATTTAGTTCTACCACAACAATCGTATTTTCAAAAGGCATAAACTCATACGCTGTTCTTCTGTTTACATTACCTTTAGATATAATGGAACGTATACCGCCGTGGTTTAGTAGTGCAAAATCTATTTCTTTACCTGTTTTTAGTTTATAAATAGCATTAGATTGCTCCATAATAATATCTGCCATAAGATTACCCGCAGTAGTATTATATTTACCATCTTCTTTTGTAATAACCCTTGGAGCGTAAGCTAATGTGCTATCTAAAGTTTTATTAATATGTTTTTGATAAGGCGCAATTATCTGAGCAATAGTATCTGCCTTTTGTATGCTATTACTAAGTTCTAACTGTTCTCCAAATACCCTAGACAGTTCACTATCTCCTTGCTTACAAGAAAACAATACAAAAAAAGTTACAAATACAACAAAGTGTTTCATTTTTAAATTCATTATAGTTCTTATCTTTGCATTAGTATTGTTAAGTATTTATTTACATTTGTACAAAATGTAAAAACATATGTTTTTAAAGGCTCTTAAAGAAAAATTTAAATTTAAATCTGGACTAAAATATTTACAGGAAGAATTACATAATCCTAGTGATAAATTAACCCGTACCAACAAAGGTATAAGATCTATTGGATGTATTGTGGATTTGGACACATTTGATAACGTAAATTTATTCCATGATTTTATAGAAGATTTTTCATTAAGACCAAATGCTGTAAAAATTATTGGCTATAAAGAGTTTTATGATAAAAATTCTCCCTATGCAACACCTGTTTTTTCGAACAAGGATTTAGGTTGGAATGGAAAAGTAGAAAACAGTTATGCGCTAGAGTTTTTAAGCAGAGAATACGACATGTTAATTAATTATTATGCCGAAGAAAAATTAATGTTACAATTAATGTCGGTAAAAACCAAAGCTCGTATAAAAGTGGGTTTTGGCGAAGTAGATAAAAATTATAATGATTTAATATTAAATACTCCTATTAAGGACTTTAAAACATTTAAAAAAGAACTTAAAAAGTATTTACATATTTTAAATGAAATAGAATAATGAAGAAGTTATTGGGCACAGGAGTTGCTTTAGTTACCCCGTTTAAAAAAGATTTCTCTATAAATACAGAAGCTTTAAGCAATATTGTAAATTATTGCATAGATGGTGGTGTAGATTATCTTGTTGTTTTGGGTACTACTGCAGAATCTGTTACGCTAAATAAAAAAGAAAAGCAACATGTTATAAATACTGTTGTTGAAGTAAATGCTGGTAGATTACCATTAGTATTAGGTGTAGGTGGTAATAATACTTCTTTAGTAGTAGAAGAATTACAAGAAACAGACTTTAGTAATTTTGATGCCATACTGTCTGTATCTCCATATTACAACAAACCAACGCAAGAAGGCATATACCAACACTTTAAAGCTATTTCATTAGCTTCTCCAATTCCTATTATCTTGTATAATGTTCCTGGAAGAACAGGAAGTAATATGTTACCGCAAACAGTACTACGCTTAGCCAATGATTTTGATAATATTGTGGCTATTAAAGAAGCATGCGGAGATATGAACCAAGTTAATGAGTTAATAAAAGGAAGACCAGAAAATTTTATGGTTTTATCTGGTGATGATGCTACCTCATTAGAAACCGTTTTAGCTGGTGGAGAGGGTGTTATTTCTGTTTTAGGACAAGGCTTACCTGCTGAGTTTTCTAAAATGATTAATTTGGGATTAAATAATAATAAAGAAGAAGCTTTTAAAATACACTATGCCCTAGAAGAAGGCATGCATCTTATTTTTGAAGAAGGAAACCCTACAGGTATTAAAGTAATATTTGAAGCTTTAAACTTATCTAATGCTTGTGTTAGATTGCCAATGGTAGAAGCTACTGGCGCTTTAAAAGAAAAAATAAACAGTTTTCTAAAACCTTTTATAGTTACACGCCTCACTGCATAAATTACTGCAGAACGTTAAAACTAACCTAAAATCGTTGGTATGCGTATAGTATAGAACTATTTTAGCGTTATAAAAATGTTTTTTATTCCAGTAAGAATCCTTAATTTTGCAGAATGTTTTTAAATATGAGGTCGTATTTTTTCTTTTTAATTGTAATCTTAACTTTAAACTCTTCATGTAGTGAATATCAAAAGGCACTCAAAAATGAAGAAATAAAGCCTAAATATGATTTAGCTGAAAAATTTTATAAAGAGGGCGATTTTAAACGTTCTAATCGTTTATACGAACAAATAGCACCTAAATATATAGGAAAACCTCAGGGTGAACGCGTATTTTTCTTTTACTCTAACACCTACTACAAAATTAAAGACTACAATACAGCAGGTTACCAATTTGAACGTTTTTTAAAATCATACCCAAAAAGTGATAAAGCTTCAGAAGCTGCATTTTTAGGAGCCAAGAGTTATTACAAGCTTTCTCCTATTCATTCTTTAGATCAAACAGATACAGATAAGGCTTTAGCTAAAATTCAAAATTTTATAAATACATACCCAGATTCAGAATATTTTTCAGAAGCTAACATAATTGCAAAAGAATTACGTTCTAAAAAAGAAAGAAAAGATTTAGAGATAGCAAAACAGTTCACAAAATTAGGAGAATTTTACACCTTAGATAATTCTGTTTCTGCTATTGCCGCTTTAGATAATTTTGTAACAGATCATCCTGGTTCTATATATAGAGAAGATGCACTGTACTACAAAGTAAAAGCAAGTACTAATTTAGCATTAAATAGTACAGAAAGAAAAAAATTAAAACGATTGGAAAACGCTAAAGTAGCCTACACTAATCTAAAAAAATATTTTCCTGAGACTAAGTATCAAAAAAAGGCAGATAATCTGTTAGGAAAAATAGAAAAAGAATTAAAAAATTATTCCAAATAAAACATAGTTTGTTATGAACATGAACGACTTAAAAAATTCTAAAGCAGCTGTATCTACGGTTACTATTAACAAAAATGAGTTTGATGCTGAAACAGAGAATATTTACGAAGCTATATCTGTAGTTTCTAAAAGAGCTGTTCAGATTAACTCTGAAATTAAGAAAGAGTTATTAGAAAAACTAGAAGAGTTTGCTACATACAGTGATAGTTTAGAAGAAGTTTTTGAAAATAAGGAACAGATAGAAGTTTCTAAGTTTTACGAAAAATTACCTAAACCACATGCATTAGCCGTTACAGAATGGTTAAATGACAAAATATATTACAGAAACACGGAGAAAGACGCATAAGTAATGTTAGGCGGAAAAAACATCCTCTTAGGAATTACAGGAGGTATTGCTGCATACAAAACAACCTTTCTTGTACGTTTATTGATAAAAGCTGGCGCTAATGTTAAAATTATTTTAACAGATAGCGCCAGCTCTTTTGTATCCCCTCTTACCCTAGCTACATTAGCTAAAAATCCTGTTATTTCTAATTTTGAAAAAAATGAAGATAATAGCATTTCATGGAACAACCATGTAAAATTAGGATTATGGGCAGATATTATGCTCATTGCTCCGGCAACAGCTAATACAATGGCTAAAATGGCGAATGGTATTTGTGACTCTATATTATTAGCATCTTATCTTTCTGCCAAATGCCCCGTATTATTTGCTCCTGCAATGGATTTAGATATGTACAAGCATCCATCTACAGAGGCTACATTTAAAAAATTAGCGGATTACGGCAATATTATAATTCCGGCAACATCAGGAGAATTAGCCAGTGGATTACATGGAGAAGGCCGTATGGCAGAGCCAGAAAGTATTGTACAGTTTATAAAAGATTTTATACATAATGGACTTCCTTTAAAAGGAAAAAAGGTATTAATTACGGCTGGCCCAACATACGAGGCCATAGACCCTGTACGTTTTATAGGAAATCATTCCTCTGGTTTAATGGGCTTTGAGCTTGCAAAGGCGGCTGCAACTTTAGGAGCTACAGTAATTTTAGTTTCTGGCCCGTCTCATTTAAAAATACAACACGATTTAGTAGCTTTAATTAGAGTTGTTTCTGCAGATGATATGTATACTACTGTACACAAACACTATAAAA
This sequence comes from uncultured Sediminicola sp., assembly GCA_938039345.1. Next base: position 7,070 of record CALHVB010000155.1, on the reverse strand, counting down.
CTACTGATATTGCTATTTGTGCTGCTGCTGTTGCTGATTATAAACCTAGTATTGTAGCGGAACAAAAAATAAAAAAGAAAGACGCTAATTTAACTATTGAGCTTGTTAAAAATAAAGATATTCTTCATTCTTTAGGAGAACAAAAAGAACATCAGTTTATAGTAGGCTTTGCTTTAGAAACAGAAAACGAAGAAGAGAATGCCAAAGGAAAGCTAAAACGTAAAAATTTAGATGCCATTGTTTTAAACTCTTTAAACGATAAAGGGGCTGGTTTTGGAAAATCTACAAATAAAATAAGTTTTATAGATAAGAATTTACGTATAAAAACGTTTCCATTAAAGACAAAGGCTGCCGTAGCCTTAGATATCATAAACGAAATAATTAATAAAATACATGCGTAATTTCATATTAAGCTTAATATTCATTAATCTTTCATTAGTTACATACGCTCAAGAGTTAAATTGTTTAGTAACTATAAACTCAGATCAAATAAACCAAACAAATCAGCAAATATTTAAAACATTAGAACGCTCTCTAAATGATTTTATAAATAAAACTAAATGGTCTAATAAACAATACAAAGAGCAAGAATTGGTAGATGCTAATATGTTTATTACGGTATCTGAATATGAGAACAATAGGTTCAAAGCTAATATACAAGTACAATCTTCTAGACCAGTTTTTAATACATCATATAGCAGCACTATTTTTAACTACAAGGACAATGATCTTAATTTTGAATATATAGAGTTTCAGCCCTTAATATATAATGAAAATAATATCGACTCTAATTTAGTAGCTGTTGTATCTTATTACGTATACATTATGTTAGGTTTAGATGCAGATACATTTGCTTTAGAAGGTGGAACAGAATTTTATAAAAAAGCGCAGAAAATTGTAACTCAAGCTCAAGGAAGCGGAAGTTCTTCCTCTGGCTGGCAAAAAACTTCTGGAGAAAGAACTCGTTTTGAACTTATAGACGATTTACTTTCTAATACCTATAGAGAATATAGAATTGCTATGTACAATTACCATAGAAAAGGTTTAGATATATTAGCAGATAATAATAGTACAGGAAAACAAGTAATATCAGGAACAATGCGTTTGTTAGAAACTTTAATAAAAAGAAGACCTAATGCATTTTTAATTCAGACCTTTTTTGACGCAAAATCAGAAGAAATTAAAAATATTTTTTCCGACGGACCAAAAACTGATATTGTACAACTTAAAGAAATTTTAAATAAAATTGCTCCATATTATTCTAATACTTGGAACGATATAAAATATTAGAAAACAAATAGCTTTTCTTAAAAGTAATCATACTGTAAATTTTAACAATCAATATTTCCTTTATAATCAAGTATTTGGCATAAAAATTATTAATATGTCAAGTTTTTATCAAGTAATACGACTAAAGTAAAACCAATACAAAATTGTAATTTTGGACTAAAATTGATTTTATTCCCCTTAATATTTAAATTTATGATGTTAGAAAAGATGTTATTTAAAAGAAAACACGTTTTGTACCTTTTATCCTTATCACTACTTACTGTTAGTTGTGGTGGCGATGATTCTGATCCAAAACCAGATGTTGTTGATACAACTCCAACCGCAGTAGACGATACTTTAACTGTTGATGAAAATAGTACGACTGGTACTGCAAACCAAGTAACAGTATCTACAAATGATGCTATTGGAGATAATGGTGGCGATGGTAATGATTATAGCTTATTAAGTGCACCAAGTAATGGTAGTGCTACTGAGGTTAGTGATGGTGTGTTTGAATATGTACCAAATGCTGATTATAGTGGTTCTGATAGTTTCACTTACGAAATTGAAGATGAAGATGGAGATAAGGATAGTGCTACTGTAAGTATTACAGTAAATGCTATAGACAATGGAAACGAACCTACAGCCGAAGATTTTAATAATATAGACCCTAGCTTACCTTCTTTTGTATCTATTAATAATACAACACCAGAAGGAATGCAGTGGGTTAAATTAGAAAGCATGTCTGATGAGTTTGATGCTTGGGATAGCTCTAAATGGTTTAAATCTACTTGGCCATACGGACCACCTGTTGCTATGTCTGACGGAAATGATAATTCTGGAGTTAAAGATGGTTATTTATGGATTAAACCAACTTTAAGAGATGATTCTAATGATCCTGTAGATATGAAAAGATGGTTTCAAAGTGCTAGAATTCATTCTTTTGCAGAAACAAGCTATCCAATGTATACAGAAAGCCGTATTAGAACAAACAATATATCTACATACAATACTTATTGGTTAAATAATGGTGATATTGAAAATAGAGATGAAATAGATATTATTGAAAATAATGCTAACCCATCTTGTACTGGATGTACAGCCGACAATTTTCCTAATCAGATGAATTCACAATATTTTCAAGCCGATGAAAATAAAACCCCTCAAACAATAAGAAACAAAGGTAATTTTGATAGAAGTGGTTTATCAGATGCTAACCCGCTTAAAAATGTAAGCTGGAACGAAGATTACCATACTTTTGGTGTATGGTGGAAGGATGCTAAAAATATTCAGTTCTATTTAGATGGAGAACCTGCTGGTAGTGTTGTTGTTGGTGAGCATCAAGATGGAAACACCTATACTGGTCGTGATTTTACAAGAGAGTTAGAAATAATTTTTGATGTATGGACAAACGAAGCTGGATGGCTAGGTGGTCTTCCTCAAAAATCTGAATTAAGTGATGATTCTAAAAACACAATGAGAATTGACTGGGTTAGAACATGGAAATTAGAAAGTAACTAACACGTTATTTTAATATATAAAAGAAGCCACTTTATTAAAACAAAGTGGCTTTTTATTTTTCGTTAATTTAGAGTACTCAGGTAACATAACTGGCAAACTAAAATAAAAAAGGAGAAGTATTCTAGATTAGAATACTTCTCCTTTTTTATTTTTCACTATTTATACTATTTAAGATAAGTACTAGCCTCTATAGCTACTTCAGACCATGTTTTACTAATACCATCATCTCCCGTATGTAAAACTTCGCAAACCTTATTTAAAGAAGCTACAGCTCCTAAAGCATTCCAGTTTCCTAAATTTAATATTCCTTTAAATGTTACATATCTATCTTCCGTAACAATACATTCTATTGGAAATTTGGCTAAAACTCCGTTTAGTTTTAAATCTATATAACATTTATGTTCACTATCAAACTTAAAAGTTCCCGTTATAAATTCTGTATTATCCATAACACCAAAAAAGAATTCCTTTATTTTTGGATCTCTAGTACCTGTAGCATCATTTGTAAATAAACTACTTACAGGAATACTAAATTCTAAACCATCTAACGCTTCAATAGCAGATGATGCCGCCTTAGCATTTTTAATATTTATTTTTGTAAACTTACCCCCTACTGGTTTTTTTGCAGTAGTTTTGTAAGCTGTAAAATTTATTTTTGTAGAATCCTGACTTACAGTATAAGTAATAGCATTTGTTTCATCTACCTTTTCTTTTTCTTTTTTAACCTCTTTACAACTATACGCAGTTAAAACTAAAAAAGAGACAGCTAATAATTTTATTTTTTTCATCAAATTAGTGTTTAAAATTTTGGTTTTAAAGTTACATAATATTTTCTATGCCTATTGTATAAAATAAATCATTTGTTGTAGTATTAGAATTAATATTACCTATTAATCTGTTATTCTTTGCATTATTTTGACTTATATAATTATTAACAATAGAAAATGAAGTTTTTTAGCCTATCTATTTTTTCGTTCGCACTAATGCTAATTGTAATAAACACAGTAGAAGCGCAAGAAGAAACTAAAAAGTATAAAGAAAATTGGAAATCAATAGAAAAAGTAGACCAAGCACCAAAATGGTTTAAAGATGCAAAACTTGGAATATACGCTCACTGGGGGCCTGTATCTTCTGCTTTTAAAGACACCGATAAAGGTAAACATTATGCTGGATGGCATGGTATGAAAATGTATGAGGACGGAAAAAAAGTAAAAACAAAAAATGGAAAGCCTACAAATAATTATTTGCATCATAAAAAAAAGTACGGTAATCCAAAAAAATATGGCTATAAACATATCATAGAACAATTTGATGCATCTGGTTTTAATGCCAAAGAATGGGCTAACTTATTTGCTAAATCTGGCGCTAAATTTGCAGGACCCGTAGCTATGCATCATGATAATTTTGCTATGTGGGATAGTAAAGTAACTCGTTGGAATGCTATGAATTTTGTTGGCATTGACCCATCCGCAGAACTTAAAAAAGAAATTGAAGCTAAAGGATTAAAATTTATAGGGTCTTTTCACCATGCCTTTACATGGAAATATTATGCCCCAGCACATGCTCATGGAGGAATAAATCCTAAGGATTATGATTTATACACCAATCCTCATTCTCTTGATTCTGATACTCCTGATGAACAGTTTTATACAGATTGGTGGGCTAAGCTAAAAGAATTTATAGATATTTATCAGCCAGATTTAATATGGTTTGATTGGTGGTTAGAAAACATGACTGAAGAATCTCGTCTTAAATTTTTAGCTTACTATTACAACAAAGGACTAGAATGGGATAAAGAAGTTGCTATCTGTTATAAAGAGGCTACATTTACTAACCTTACAGCCATTAAAGATTATGAACGTGGCCGCCCTAACCAACCAAAAGAAGATGTTTGGCTAACAGATACATCTCCCGGGGCTTGGTTTTACAGAGAGCATGCAGCATTTAAAACCCCAAACGAATTAGTAGATATACTTGTAGATATTGTTTCTAAAAACGGTTTAATGTTACTTAATGTTCCTCCTAACCCAGACGGAACTATTCCTGAGGTAATGAAAAATTTATTGTTAGATATGGGTGATTGGCTAGAGGTTAATGGTGATGCTATTTATGGCACTAGACCATGGACTATATTTGGAGAAGGCCCAACACGTTTATCTGAAGGAGGGCATAAAATTGAAAAAATAAAAATAGCATATACCAATACAGATATTCGTTTTACCAAAAAATCGGAAAAAGAAATTTATGCTATTGTTTTAGATAAACCAGAAGATGAAACTGTTATTAAATCTTTTAGTACTTTATTAGGTGTTTTAAATTCTAAAATTGAAAAAATTAAATTATTAGGAAGTAATGAAGAAATTAAATGGGAAAGAAACGAAAAAGGTCTTATTATAGAAACGCCAAAAAATATTCCTACAGATTACGCTCATTCTTTTAAAATTACTCTAGAAGGTTATGTAGAGAATGATATTGGAGGCGATACTAATGCTCATGTAGATTAGAATAACTCCTCCATATCACAACACAAAAAAGCAGTATTTAAAATAAATTAAATACTGCTTTTTTATTAGAGATAACATAATATTATTTTCTGTATTTATCCATACGTTCCATAGCTTTTTTCTCGTAAATTCTTTTTAACTGCCACTTAGGGCGAGCTAATGAAGTTTCCCATTGAAAAAGTTTCTTATATAACTGCTTTACCCTTTCTGGATGTTGTTGAGAAAGGTTTTTCTGTTCAGAAATATCGTTAGCTATATCATATAATTCTGCAGGACGATCAGGATATCTTAATAATTTACAATCACCATCTCTAATAGCTCCCCTATTCTCTTTTTTCCAATACAAAGTTTTATGAGGTCGTTGTATTTGTTCTCCCAATACATAAGGGATTATATTAACACCATCTATTTGTTCTAACGAATCTTTAACGCCGCCCCCTACAGCATAAACAGTTGGTACTATATCTAGAGTACTAATTGGATATTTATACTCCTTATTTTTAGGTAAATAGCTAGACCATTTCATTATAAAAGGTACTCTAATACCTCCTTCTAAATGGTTGGCTTTAGTACCACTTAAAGGCTTGTTTATAGAAGCATTAGCATCCGATGGGCCTCCATTATCATTCGTATATATAATTAAGGTATTAGTGTCTAGATTTAATTCTTTTAATTTATTCATTACACTACCAATTCCTTCATCCATTGATAACGCCATAGCTGCTAATTCTTTACGCTTTCCTTTAAGATTAGGAAAATGTTTTAAATATTCTTTCTTTGCCTCCATTGGCGTATGAACAGTATTAAAAGCCAATACCACAAAAAATGGATTAGATTTATTTTTTTCAATAAAGATATTTGTTTCTTCTGCTAATACATCTGTTAAATACTTAGGACTTTCTACATAAGTTTTAAAGCCTCTTTCTAACCAATCTTCGTGCCTATAATTAGGATTATCTTCATTAAACTCATAGTAACTTCTTGCACCGCCACGAAAGCCATAAAACTCATCAAAACCACGGTTATTAGGATGGTATTTATCTGCATTTCCTAAATGCCATTTTCCAAAATAAGCTGTTTTATACCCAAGAGATTTCAAATGATTTCCTATAGTTAACTCGCTCAATGGCAAACCCATTTCATCATCATTCAAACAATTATTTTTGTCCATATAACCTGGAACATTGTTTTCTTCAAAACCAAAACGTTGTTGGTATTTGCCTGTTATTAAACCAGCTCGTGATGGTCCACAAACAGCAGCCGTAACATATGCTTGTTTAAAAACCACTCCTTCTTTGGCTAATTTATCTATATTGGGTGTTCTTATTTCTTTACTCCCTTGAAAGCCAAAATCGGCATAACCTGCATCATCAGAAAGTATTAAAATAATATTTGGTTTTTCTTGTGCTTTTAAACTTAATAAGCTTAATATATACCATAAGCCAAAAGAGAAATGCAATTTGTTTAAGAACATTGTATTTATTTAATTAAAAAGAAACAACCTATTTTTATTAAGCTTCACCAGAAACTACTTTTGATTGGTTTCGTAACTGACTTTTTAATTCGTCCATAGAGTCTTGTAATTGTTTTAAAAGACCTGTTTCTGTAGTAGCATCAATTCCAAACGTAATTTTACTAGTAACCTCCCATAATTCTTGAATTTGTAGTTTCCCAATCTCATAAGTAGGATAGGATTCGTTTAACGATATTAAAGCTACTTTAGAAATATCTACGGATTTTTCTATTTTCTTAACTAAAACAGAGTCATATAACACT
>CALHVB010000154.1 GCA_938039345.1 uncultured Sediminicola sp. | reverse complement strand
CTCTACAGCTTTCGGTACCGCTACAGCTACGGATTTTACACCAATTACTAACGGTACTATTACTTTCGTTGGAAATGATAACGAAGTACAACAAATTACAGTTACTATTCTTAACGATAATATCATTGAAGCGCAAGAAGCATACACGGTTACTTTAAATAGTACTACCAATCCGCTTGTGCCTATCAATAACACTACTGCTAATGGTATCATTAATGATGATGATAGTAATGGGTCTTTAGGAATACAATTTGATACTAATTCTATAACTGTAAATGAAGATGCAGGCACAGTAACTTTAAATGTAGTTTTAAATGCTAATGTTCAAGATGAATTTACAATTGAGTTGTATACTAATAACGGTACAGCTATTTCACCAAAAGATTTTACTGAAATAGTTCAAAATACACAAACGTTAACTTTTGGAGGTTCAAACAACAACACACAAACAATTACAATTCCTATCATTGATGATATTGTTATAGAGGATACGGAAAACTTCCAAGTAATTCTAACAGATATTAGCACACCTACAGTAAATATTTTAACAAATGATACTGCTACAGTTAACATTACGGATAATGATGGTAATGAAAACTATCCAGAAGATATTACTATAGAGGCTTGTGATGAAATTCCAGCTGCTTTCATTATTACAACAACAAGTACTTGTGCAATTAATGTTGTGCTTAACGAAACTATTGCAGGTCAAAACGATGATTGTCCAGTTGAATACACAATAACTAGGGTATGGACAATTACAGATTGTGTTGGTAATGAACGTACACATACCCAAGTAATAACTATTAAAGATACTATTGCTCCTACATTTGTAGAAGCTTTACCAGGAGATTTAACGACAACATGTAATGAGATTCCTGATGCAGAAACACTAACAGTAACTGATACTTGTGATGCTAACGCTACTGTAACATTTGAAGAAACAGCCACAAATAATCGTGACTGTTCTACAGGATATATAATTACAAGAACGTGGATTGCACAAGATTGTGCAGGTAATACAACTACAAATACACAAACGATAACTATACCTCCAACTGGGCCTATATTATCTAGCCCTTATGATGAGGAAGTAACAATTATTTGTGGCAATGAAATTCCTGAAGTACCACAATTAACTTTCTCTGGAGGGTGTGAAAACTATACTGTTATTTTTAATGAAGACACGGAAACTAGTACCAACAGTAACTCTGATGATTATATGATTGTTAGAACATGGACTGTGACTGACACTTGTGATAATACAGAAGTTTTTGAACAAATAATTTTTGTAATGCAACCACAACTAGAGGAAATTAATATTGATATATGTGTTGAAGACAATCCTATAGATTTAATCGATTATTTACCTGTAGATTTCGATACTAATGGCCAATTCTTAGTAGCTAGTAATACTAATGCTCTTAACGGAAGTATCTTTAACCCTATAGATTTAGAAATTGGTGATTATAAAGTTGAATATAGCTCTACTGATGGAACTTGTAAATATTTTGCAGACTTTACAATTACAACTAATAGCGATTGTGTAGCTTGTGATGTTAGTAAAATTAAAACCTCTAAAGCAGTAACACCAAATGGAGATGGTACAAATGATACTTTTGAAATCTCTGGGGTTGAATATTGCGACTACTCTTTTGATATTATTATATTCAACAGATGGGGTAATAAAGTTTATGAAGCTAAAGATTATAAAAATAATTGGAGTGGTTTTTCACCTGACAAATCATTTGGTAGCTCTAGCTATTTACCAACAGGAACATACTACTATATCATTAATGTAATAGGCTCCGATTTTGAACCCCTAAACGGTTATATTTATTTAGGAACAGAATAAAAAGGCAAGAGTCAGTTTAACAAAAAACTGACTCTTGTTATCACTAATAATCTATACTATAACCAACTGTTCGAATACAACTTCTTTTCCCTTCAACTAAAGAAAATAACACTTTACCGAACGAAATGTATAAGAACGAATATTAGCCTATATTAAACGGCTTTATTACTAATAAAACCAAGTATTTTATTCCTTTGTAGTGAGTTTAACCCAGAACTTAAAACACAAAAAAACTTAACCTAAAAATTATGCTATTTAATAAAAAATACATTTTTAGCCTCTTAATACTTATAGGAATATCCTCTAAAGCACAACAGTTACCTCAATTTACACAATACATGTATAATACAATATCTGTTAACCCTGCTTATGCTGGTAGTAGAGAAACTATTAATGTTACTGCTTTACATAGAAATCAGTGGGCAGGATTAGAAGGTAATCCAAAAACAAGTACATTATCTATACATGCTCCGTTAAAAAATGAAAAAGTAGGAGTTGGTTTTTCTTATATTAGAGATGAATTAGGAGACGAAAATTCTAATTTTATATACGGCGATTTTTCATATTCTGTACAATTAAATAGAGCCGTAAAAATGTCCTTTGGTTTAAAAGCTGGAGTAACAAATTATACGCTTGACACTCCAGACTCAAATGACTCTTTTTTTAACTCAAATTTTAATAGTTGGAACCCTAATATTGGAGCTGGTTTTTTCATAGGTTCTAACAGATGGTATGCAGGAATTTCTGTCCCAAGAATATTAACAACCGATTTAAATCAAGGAGAGTTTACAGCATTAGAACGTAATAGCTATTATGCTATTGGAGGAGTTGTTTTAGACATATCTGAAACAACTAAATTTAAACCTACAATGATTACCAAATTTACGAATGGAGCCCCATCTACATACGATGTTACTGCAAGTTTTTTATTTAATGAAAAATTTTGGGTCGGTGCTTCAGTTCGATTTAATGATGCCTCAAACTTTGGTGCAATGATGGACTATCAAGTTTCAAAAGATATTAGAATTGGTTATGCCTACGATTTACCAACTTCTACTATTAGTCCTTACACTGGAGGAACACATGAAGTTATATTAATTTATGAATTAAAAAAGAAAACTAAAGGACCTATAAAATCTCCTAGATATTTTTAATCATAATTTATTTTACGCTATAAGTACAATTAAAAAAGCTTTAGAAAAGATTACAACAACTAATTTGATAAAACTAGACATTATGTTTACGCATATATACCCTATAAAAATAAATTCAGTAATAATGCTTGTGCTACTAACGCTTACAAGTCAGTTGTCATTAGCTCAATTAGGAATTCAGAAAAAAGGCGATTATTACTTTAGTCAATTCTCTTATATAAAAGCTATAGGAGAATATGAAAGAATGGTAAAGGATAATGTTAATACAGATTATGCGCATCAACAATTAGCAGAATGTTATTTATTAATAAGAGATTTTAAAAAATCTATTCCACATTTTAAAGCTGTAATTAATAACCCTAGCTTGCCAACCGATTACTATTTTAAATATAGTATGGCGCTATATAGTGATGGGCAACATAAAGAAGCCGAAAAATGGCTAAAAAAATATAAAAAATACAACAAAAACGATTCTAGAGTAAAACGCTTTTTAAAAGACGGGAACTTAGCTTCTATTGTATTTAATAGTAGACAACGTTATGATGTAGAACCAGTTCATTTTAACTCTAGTGAAAGTGACTTTGGTGCTTATGTAAATAATGACAATTTATATTTTGCCTCATCTAGAAGAGATGAAGTAAAAGGAGATACTTATGGTTGGAACGAAGAGCCTTGGCTAGATCTTTTTGTAGTAAAAGAAAATAATGCATTGTCTATTCCTGAAAAAATAAATGGAAATGTAAACACTAAATTTCACGAAAGTTCTATTGCTTTTTCTACAAACCATAAAGACAGTACTATTATATATTTTACTCGTAATAACTATTACAATAAAAAAGAAGGCTATGGAGCTTCCAAAGAAATAAACCTTAAAGTATATAGAGCTATAAAAGTAGACGGAGAATGGAGCGTAAATGGCAATCTTAAAATAAATAGCGATTATTTTTCTACAGGTCATCCTACAATAAATCAAGATAGAACCAGAATTTATTATACTTCTGACAGACCTGGAGGATACGGAGGAACAGATATTTACTATTCTAAAATTCATGAACGTGGAGGTATTATTGGTCCTCCTGTAAATTTGGGACCTACTGTAAATACAGAAGGAAATGAAATGTTTCCGTTTATAAACTCTGAGGGTAAATTATTTTTCTCATCAGATGGTCATGTTGGGTTTGGACAATTAGATGTTTTTTCTACTATTTCCAATGCTGAAGGAGAAATTGTAGATGTTATAAACCTAGGTACTCCTATTAATAGTTCTAGTGATGACTTTGCTTATTTTGTGCATAAAAACGGAATGGATGGTTATGTAAGTTCTAATAGAGAAGGAGGTAAAGGCGGAGACGATATCTATAAATTTAAATTTACCCCTGCACTAGACATAGAAGGTTATGTAATGGATGGTGTTAACGAACAGCCTTTAGATAGTGTTGCCATTAAATTATTTGACCAAACTACAAATACATTAGTAGGGCAAACTACTACTGATAAAAACGGGTATTACAGAATGCCTATTAACAGAAAAACAAGTTACATGATAGAGGCTGTACGAAGAACGCATCCTCATAAAAATGTGTTTTTTAACACACATACTACTCCAAACAATCAAAAAATAATAAGACAAGGAGTTATTTTAGAACCTGTATTAGATTTAAAACTATTAGCGAACCTAAATAAAATTTATTTTGATTTTAATAAAAGTAATATTAGGCCAGATGCTGCAATGGAGTTAGATAAAGTAGTAAAAGTAATGACTGAAACTTACCCTGATTTAATTATAAGATTAGAAGCACACACAGACCCTGTAGGTAGTGATAATTATAATGACAGGTTATCTGAGGCTAGAGCTAAATCTACCTATGAATACTTAATAGTCAATGGTGTGCCAAAAGACCATATTTTATCTTATAAAGGTTATGGAAAAAGAAAACCTATAAATAAATGTACTAGTAAAAAAGATTGTACACCAGAAGAATTAGAACTAAATAGAAGAACAGAATTCCCAATTGTTCAAATAAAAAAGGGACAAATAGTTTCTAGATAAAGTAAACAAGTAAATACCAAACAACCAATTATCAAAAAAGTCCTTTACAAAATTTGCAAAGGACTTTTTATATTATGCATATTGCAGCAATATTTTATTCTAGAATACCATCTACAATACCATAGGCAATAGATTCCTCGGCACTCATCCAGTAATCTCTATCAAAGTCTTTCATTACTTTTTCAAAATCCTGACCACAGTTATCTGCTAAAATATGTGCGCTTAATTCTCTTGTTTTTATAATTTCTCTTGCCTGTATTTCTATATTAGAAGCTTGCCCTCTAGCACCACCACTTGGTTGGTGAATCATTACTTGCGCATGTGGCTGTATAAAACGTCTTCCTTTTGCTCCTACAGATAATAAAATAGACCCCATAGAAGCCGCTAAACCAGAACAAATTGTAGACACTGGACTTTTTAATGATTTTATAGTATCGTACATAGCAAAACCAGATGTTACATATCCTCCTGGGCTATTGATAAACAACTGTATTTCTTTATCATTTTGCATATCTAAATACAATAAACGATCAATTACATGTTTTGCAGAATCATCATCTACCATGCCCCATAAAAAAACTTTACGTTCGCTTAGTAATTTTTCATCTATAGCTTCTTGTACTTTTCCTTTTTTAGAACTCATATGCTTTTTTCTTATTGAATACCAAAAATAAAGAATATTTTAAAACTGACTATGATACCTCTGCATAAATATAAAAACATAAATTAAAGCCCTAAATACTAATTACATATCTTTGATTAATAAGCCACAAACTGATGATAAAGAAAATAATTTGGATAAGTTTTATACTTACAATATCACTAAGCAGTTGTAAAAATGAAACTAAAAAAGTAGTAAAAGAGCTAACAATATTAGAAAAAATAGCGAATGCTAATGGATATAATAATTGGAAAAACATTAACAAAATAGATTTTACTTTTAATGTAGACAGAGATACTTCTCATTTTGAACGTCGTTGGGTGTGGAATATAAAATCTAATACTATTACGAACATAACAGCTAAAGACACTATTACCTACAAACGTTCTAAATTAGATAGCATTACTACAAAAACAAATGCTGGTTTTATTAATGATAAATTTTGGCT
>CALHVB010000153.1 GCA_938039345.1 uncultured Sediminicola sp. | reverse complement strand
TATTCTACAATCTCCATTTTCTTAAGTAGAAATGATGCATTCATATTCTGACAGATTCCATTTTTAAACTTATAATCAAAATGTAATTCGTCGTTTATAATTTCTGCATCAAAATAATGGTTTTTTACCTGTGGTAATTCCGCTACAATTTCGCACAAACTTAAATCATGAGTAGCAATAATTCCTGTAGATTTAGAGCCTACTAGTTTCTCTACAAACTTACGAGAGCCAATAGCCTTATCGGTACTATTTGTACCTTTTAAAATTTCATCTAAAACAATAAAATATCGGTCTTTTTGTATTTCATCGACCACAAATTTTAAACGTTTTAATTCTGAAAAGAAGTATGACTCATCGTCTGTTAACGAATCTGTTGTACGCATACTTGTTATTAGTTTTATTGGATTATATGTTGCTTTTTTAGCACAAATAGGCAAACCTACATTCGCCATTACTATCTGTAAAGAAACTGTTCTTAGGAATGTGCTTTTACCCGCCATATTAGCTCCTGTGATAATAAAAAACTCTTCAGTTCCTATTACCATATCATTTAAAACACTCTTTGCGGGATCCAATAAAGGGTGCCCTGCTGCTTCTGACTTTAAAACAGCTCCTTTAGCTATAATCTCAGGATAGGTATAAGATGTATGATTAAAACTAAAGTTCCCTAAACTATTATAAGCATCAAAAAAAGCTATAGTATTAAACCATTTTTCTACAGCCAAGCCATTATTTTTTACCCATTGCTCTATCTTATAACACTGCTGTAAATCCCACAATAAAAATGCGTTAGCAAAAAAACCAAAAAGCATATTATTTCGCTGATCTAATGCTGCTAAAATTTTAGAAAATTCTTTTAGTACTGCTGATGTCTTTTTTCCGTTAGATAAAATACCTGCTTTTTTTTCTTTAAGTAATTCCGATGTAAATTCTATAGTTTCTATCTCTAGAATTAACTTTTGATATTGATGAAATGTACTCTGTATTTGCCCCGTATGCGCAGAAAGTGTATTTATTTTTTTTAAGAAAGCCCCTGTAATTCCCAGTCCCAAAAAAAACAATAACAACACTACTAATCCTGATACTATATTAAAAAAATACAATGTTATTAGTGCCACTGAAACTAATGAAAACACAATAGGTAACAGCTTCATTATTTTTGGCACAAAAGATTTGTACTCTTGTAACCATTTAATAATAGAATTATAAGAAACAGCTGTTTTAACTAAGGTAGCTATTGCAGAAAACTCTTGCCTCCATTCTGTTTTTTCTGCTAATTCTTTTATTGCTTCTTGCTTATTTTCTATATTATTTATATTATTTGCCGTAAACAGACCAGCTAAAGTTTCACTACCTTGTTTTAATGCTGTTCTATTACAATATTGGTAAAATGACGCTTTCCCAAATAAATCTATATCCTGACTAAAATAATGGTTTGCATCTTTAAAACTATCACCCGTTGGTAAGTCGTAAAAATTTCTCTGAAGTACTTTAATCTCCGTCTCATTAATGCCAATAAGTGCTAATAATTTATCTCTTTTGTATTGCAAATCTGAGTGTCTGGAAACCAAAAAAAGAAATAGTATTATTGTTAGAAATACTATTCCTAAAACAAGCTTTATATTCCCAAAAACAAAATACACACTAACAGCTGATAACACAAAAATGATTAATCGTAACATGCTAGAAGCAAATAATTGCTTTTTTACAGCAGCTAATTTTGTTTGATATTTTGTTATTTGATTGTTATAATACTCCGAAAGGCTGTTCATATTTAGCTGCTAAAAAAATATTTTTATTCTGGTTTAAATGTTACAGAATACTATAAACTATCTAATTCTGATTTTAATTTCTTTGTTAAACCTGCCACTACCAAATCATAAGAATGATCTATAAATTCTATTATGATTTCTGGAGCAATAGTGTTTTCTAAAAAAACGGTATTCCAATGCTTTTTGTTCATATGATAACCTGGAATAACAATTCCGTCATAGGTTTCTCGTAATTCAATAGCTTTTTCTGGATTACATTTAAGATTTGCTTGTAACGGAAACCTATTTAAAGAGGTTAATGCAAACATTTTACCCATTACTTTAAATACCAACGTATGCTCATCAAAAGGCAACTCTTCTGTTACTCCTTTTTTAGCTACACAATAATTCCGAAATACTTCTATATTCATCAGAAAAAAGGAATTTCTATTAATTTACTCCTTTAGAATCGTATACAATAACCTTTGTCCAAAGTTTACTAGACTCTTCTATAAACTTTAAATGTGCTTCTTCTTTCTGATAATTTTCTTGCGCTTCAGCAGATTCAAAAGTTACTATTAATGAATAGGTAAAAGAACCATCTACCACATCTCTACTTGCTTTTGGTGGCACCCCTATAAAATCAGTTTTTGCATACTTTGATGCGTCTAAAAACTTTTGAAGCGATTGCTCAAAACTTGCTCTATCTTCTTTACTATCTGGGTTTTCTAACCAAAAATATACGGTATGCGCAAAATTAGCATCAAAATTTTTCATCTCCTTATTATTTGTTTGGCAGTAGCTTAAACTGCTTATCAATATAAACGTAAAAATACAAAGTGCTTGTTTCATTTCTCTTACTATTTTAATAATTTTTGTTCGTTATTACTTATTTCTAATGCTTTATAATCTATTTCCCAATCAATTGTCTTGGCAATTTCTTCTATTAATAAAATAGTTTCTAAAGCTTCTTTTTTTGCTGTATTTAATAATCCACTTTCTGGAATCTTTTCTTTTATATGCTCCTTTGCCTCTTGATTTAAAACTGTTAAATCATCTGGTGAAAAAGAATTAAAAAGTCCGTTTTTAATATCATAAAACCGTAATTCTGGCGATATTGAAAGTATTTCGGGCTGCGGAAAACTAGTTAATATTATTTTTTTATTCTTAGCATCTGCTTTTACTTCAACCTTTTTTAAATCGTAGCCAATATGCACTTTGGCATTAATAACTACCAATGCTTTTTTTGTACTACTTACCAAACTTAGAAAGCGTTCCTTGGTATTTTCATATTGGTATATTTCTGCAAAGTCTCCTTCTACCGAAATTAACTTACAAACACTCTTTACTTTATCTAATAATATTACAGATTGATGCTCTGTAAGTGCTTTACTTTTTTTTCTTTTAAAAAAAGTAAAGCCCCAATACATACTTATTACTCCTAAAACAAAACTTAGAAAAATCTCCATGCTAATTTTTATTGTTGCCTATTTCTCCTAAATGCGTGTATTTAAAACCTTTCTCATACTTTAAACCATAACCTAAAGCTCTATCAAAAGCAGCGTGAGAAAACACAATAATTCCTATTAACTGCATTAAAGGTAAAGAAAGATATATTCCTAATACGTAAATTACAATTGCTAATCCTTTATGGTGAAAAACATTGTAACACAATGCACCTATTCTATTTCCAAAAACGTACCCAAACATTCCTACATCTGGCGTTAATAGCAATACTAAAAACCACCACCATTGGTAACCGAGTAAACTAAACAAATAAAACCCTAGTCCCAACTGTGCTAACTCTTCTAACTTTAACACTGTTTTCATTCCGCTATAATTTTATATAAAACAGGTCTACTTGGGCTTGCATCGTTCTCAAAAGGAGCCACTTGCAAATTTAAATAATAAGTGCCATCTAAAATAGCATCTGGAACATATATAAACTCTGTAATAGTTGCATTAAATCTAATCGCTCCTTCTAAATTCCAAAATGCTTTATGTACTAATAAAGCTCCCGCATCTTTTTCTTTATCTACCGAGGGTAAATCTATTAATAAATGTTCTATTCCTTTTTCTACTAAAAAAAGAGCTGCTTCTTCTAATAAATAAGGTGGATTTGTATGCGAATATTGCTGCGTTAATTTTTCATCAAAATTAGGCAAGGTTCGTATTACTATAGCTTTTGGCGTTTTACCTCCAATAGCATATTCTAGCTGTTTTCTAGACACCACATAATCGTCCTGATATTTTTCTGGCGCTAGTGTAACTACTTCTGCTAAAAAGAAAAATGTAGTTAGATTTTTATTAATAGAATAAAACTCTTTGGTAATATGCCCCACACATTCTGTATGTGTACCATGTGCATGTGGGTTAAAATAAATATCGTTAAAATTAGTAGATGCTCCTTGGGATACCTTGCCAACAAAATCGCCATCTGTATGTGGTTCTATTTTAGGGTGCTCCACATACCAAGCATTTACATTGGATGCATTTCCTTGTAATGGTATAGAAATATCTAATGGCTTTGATAAATCTATAGTATAATTCTCAATTTTTGCTTTCATATATTTTTAACTGCACTATAAATATATACTTAAATAGTAACAGTCAATTATTATTCCAAATTAATTAGAAATAAATCACTAGCAATACCATCACTTAAAAATTTACCTTCTGGACTTACTAGTAAATTACCATTTACAATATACAATAACTGCGCTTCTATTTTTGGCTTAGCTTGCTGCATAAGATAAGAATGGTATTGTTCTCCAAACTCCGTTTTAATTTGTTCTAAAGATACTCCCCAAATGGTACGTAAGCCTGTCATTACATATTCGTTATACCTATCTGTTTTAGACAGTATTTCTGTTTCCATAGGCAACACACCGTCATTTATTTGGTTTATGTACTTAGGGTTGTTATTTACATTCCACCCTCTACTAACACCATCATAAGAATGTGCAGAAGGCCCTATTCCTATATATTTTTTACCCTGCCAATAAGCTGTATTATTTTTAGAAAAATAATCTGGCCTGCCAAAATTTGATAGCTCATAACATACATAGCCTGCCTGCGCTAACTCTTGGTTTAATATTTTAAAATGTTCTTGCGCCAAAGTATCGTCTAAAGGCGCTATAACTCCTTTATCTATAAATTTTTGCAAGGCTGTTTTGGGTTCTACAGTAAGTGCATAACTAGAGATATGTGGTATGTTAAAAGACAATGCTTTTTCTATATTTTGCAACCACTTGTCAGCACTCATATTTGGTATTCCGTATATTAAATCGATAGATATATTATCAAAATAATGAGTTGCTTCTTTTAAAGATTCCATTGCTTCTTTAGCCGAGTGTGCTCTGTTCATTAATTTTAAATCTTCATCAAAAAAAGACTGAATTCCGATACTTAGCCTATTAATAGCACTAGCTGCTAATTGCTTTATTTTTTTACTTGATAAATCGTCTGGATTGGCTTCTAAAGTTATTTCTGGGGCTGTTACAACTTTATAATTATTGTAAACTACATTAAGTATTTGTTCTATTTCTTTGGTTTCTAAAACGGAAGGTGTACCTCCTCCAAAATAAATTGTAGCCACCTCATCGTCCTTAAACTCATTCTTACGCAGCTCTAATTCTTTGCACAATGCCGCTATCATTGCTTCTTTCTTTCCTAGACTAGTAGAAAAATGAAAATCGCAATAATGACAAGCTTGTTTACAAAAAGGAATGTGAATATAAATTCCGCTCATTTAAATACAATTAACAGTTAGCAATAAGCATTGAACAATTAATAATTATCAATTACTTATTTATTCTTGTTGTTTTTAGTATTGAAAACATAATTTTAGATAATTCGTCTGCATCAACAATTAAACTATTTGCTAATTATTTTTCTATGTAATCAGAGTCTTTTAATAAATTCAACCAATATTTAGTTTCTAAACTTTCTTTATATGCTATTGATATTTTTGCAGAAAAATCAGCTTTTGAAATAGCTCCATTAGCTTCGGATATATTTGCTCCAATTGATGTACCCGACCTTAATAGTTGCTTAGATAAGCTATACTCGTTATGTTGTTTTATCAAATTTTTATACAAAGCAACTATTTTTAAAGCAAAACTATATGATTTTTTAGCTAAAGGATTTTCTTTCATTATAAATTTATCATTACGAATTGTTTTATATTATTCATTGCTAAATGTTAATTGTTCACTGCTAATTAACTTTCTTAGGGTTATTTTTTACAAAAGCTGCCCACCCTGTATAACTTTTTCCTATTTCTACACGTCCCATATTGTAAAAATGGCATACTGCTGCTGCTAAACCATCTGTACTATCTAAGTTTTTAGGCAATGTTTTAAGCCCTAGCATTCCTTGCAACATTTTTGCTACTTGCTCTTTTGTTGCATTACCGTTTCCTGTAATTGCCATCTTAATTTTTTTAGGCAAATATTCGGTTATGGGTATTTCTCTAGACAAGCCCGCTGCCATAGCAACACCTTGAGCCCTCCCTAATTTTAACATAGATTGTACATTTTTACCAAAAAATGGGGCTTCTATGGCAATTTCATCGGGGTGGTAGGTATCTATTAATTCTATAGTACGCTCAAAAATAAGTTTTAGCTTTACATAAGGGTCCGTATACTTTTTAAGTATTAACTCGTTCATTTGAACAAACTCCATTTTCTTATTTACTACTTTTATGATGCCAAACCCCATAATTGTAGTACCTGGATCTATACCTAATATAATTTTTTCGTTCACCAAAAAAAGTACTTTTAATTTGTATTTAATATAATTGGAACTCTAAATTTTGTATTTACCGGAACGCCTCTTTTTAATGCTGGTGATACCTTAGGCAACTCCTTTAAACTAGTACTTATTAGTGTATTAAATTCTGGAAGTTGATTTTTAATATTTTCGCTATTCTCTACCTCTTGCACCTCTACCAAACCTTCTTTACTAACTATAAAGTCTACATAAACAGTATCATTAACCTCAAAATCTAATACAAAATCAAAATCTTGTAGCGCCATAGAAAAATGCATTAATAATATTCTCTCGAAACATTCTTTTTGCTTTTCTTTAGAAACAGTTTCATCACAAATATCAAATAGCGGATATTTATCTATTTCATTCCAATTAATACTTTGCATCTCTTGGTCTACTATTTGCTTGGTTTTTTCTTCCTTTGAAACAAACCAATTACAAGAGCATAAGAAACACAAACTAACCAACATTACAAACTTGCGCATGTGTACTAAATTCTTTTGGGAAAATTACGATTTTTTACGCACGTAGCATTCATCTTTTAATATTAGAAATAGCTTTGCTATTTGTATTCACCTCTTTACTATAATTTCATTCTTACTTTACATTAAATATCGCATAAAGGCTGTTCATAGAGTGGGTGAAAAAATTACTTTAAAAAACCAAAGAACCCTGTTAAAACATCAAATGAAATGTTAAATTTTAGCTTTATTTCTATTAAAATGTAAAGTTATTTAATTATTACACACTAACATAACGTAATTATTAAACTATCAATACTATGAGTGTAAAAGAAATATCCTGCTACCTAACAAAAGAAGAAATAAGCGATTTATCTTTTTCTAATAAAGAAGTTCTAGAAAATATAGATCAAAAAAAAATCCTGAACCATTACCTTAATAGAGCTGTGCAATTAGGCAACTTACTTAAAAACAAAGTAGATATTTACTTTAAAGATAAAAACGATCACTTATTACGTGTACAGACTACAATTTGGGCAGTGACTAAAAGAGATATTATTTTAAAAAAAGGAACTATTATCCCTAAAAATCGTATTATTTATATAGATTAACCTTTCTATCCCTTACTTTTCTTGTCTTTTTTGGTGTCTAAAAAAAAGATAAGAAACAGGGATTAACATTAACCCGCAAAATACAAAAACAATAAAGGCCGATTTTAAATTAAAAGCATGGGCCAAATAACCAATTAAAGGTGGTCCCACAAACACCCCTAAAATACCATAAGTGGTAATTATTGATATTGCCATACCTGTAGAATATTTATTAGATGTCCCCGCCAAAGTAAAGGTTACAGGGAATATTGTTGCTATTCCAAAACCAACCACACTAAAACCTATAATTGAGCTCCAAAAATAAGGAAACACCAACGCAATGGATATTCCTAAAGAAACAAGCAAAGCACTAAAAAAATAGGTTTTTTGCATGCCTATTTTTTCTATTAAATAGTCCGAAAAAAACCTGGAAAAGGTCATAAATATCATAAAAAGAAAATACCCAATGGTAAAAACTTCTTCGTGTAGTACTTCTTTAAAATAAACACCTATCCAATCGTACATACCACCTTCGCATACGGCTGCAAGAAAAATAAGTATTCCTAAATAATATATAAATGGGTCTGGCTTACCTATAATAAGCTTATTCCCTTTTGTTGTACGATCGTTAGACAATAAAAATTTATATACCACAATGGCTAATAACAAAGCAATTATAAAAACTATAGTTAAATGTGTTTCTATAGCAACTTTAAATTTTATTAAAAGAGAAGAAAAACCAACTCCTGCAATACCTCCAAAACTCCACAATCCATGAAAAGAACCGTTTATTTTTTTGCTATACTTTTTCTGCACTGTAATTGCTTGCGTATTCATGGCTATATTTAAAATACGCATACTAAAAGCAAAAAGAGCAATGCATACAATTAAAAACTCAGGAGTACGAGCAAAACCAATTAACATTAATGCTAACGAATAGCTTACAAATGAAAACAATAATGGTATACGACTATTAAAACGAGAAACCAACCAAGTAGAAATAGGCAGGCCAATTAAAGAACTAATGGGCAATACCATAAGCAAATTGCCTAATTGTGCTTCGTTAAAATTAAAATATGTTTTTATTGTTGGTATTCTGGATGCCCATGAGGAAAAACAGAAACCTGAAAGAAAAAAAATAATACTTAACGCTACTCGCTGCTGTCTCTTTATTTTCACACACTATAAATAAAGGCGCAAATATCTAAAAGTAAGCTTTAAAAAGCTAAGTTATTTTCAACTCAATCTTACTATTAACTAATTGTATTTAGTATAACCTCTCTATTATCATTTTTTAGACAAAGCTAATTTTATCCCTAAAGCAATAAATATTCCTCCGGTAACTTTATCTAGCCATTTTTTTATTTTATAATTTGCTCTAATACTATTCGATAATTTAGAAGAAAAAAAGGCTAATATTAAACACCAAATAGTTCCTGTAGTTACAAAAGTTAAACCCAATATTAAAAAAGGAAGTGAATTTTGTGCATAGTTTGGATTAATAAACTGCGGTAAAAAAGCAAGAAAAAACAAAGCCACTTTAGGGTTTAAAATATTTGTAAAAACCCCTGAAATATATATTTTTCTATAATTAGTTTTATTATCATTCTGCTCTAATTTAAACTGTCCATTAGATTTTGACAATAGCATTTTAAACCCCAAATAAATTAAATAGGCCGCTCCTGCATATTTTACAATCTGAAATGCTAATGCTGATTTGGCTAAAATTATAGAAAGTCCTAATGCAGCAAAAATACAATGCACCAATGACCCTGTTGTTATTCCTAAAGCAGAGAGTACTCCTGCTTTTTTACCTTGCGAAATACTCCTACCTAATATATACATGGTATCTGTTCCTGGCGTTAAATTTAAAATTATCCCTGCTACTAAAAATGCTTCAAAATTTACAATTCCAAACATAATTTTATTCTTTTAAAACGATTTTACCTAAATAAATATCTGTAAAATCGACTAAAAAAACTAGATTACACTAAGTTATAATGAAAAGAAAACTAATCTATAAATAATGGAAGTCCCTGATTATTAGATTCGTATATTTTATCCTGAATTTTTATATTATTTAAATATGCCGTAACATCAGTTTCAAATTCGGCTCCGGAACGCAAACAATTTATAAAATGCTCTTGAGTATAATATACACAGTCTCCTGCAAAATTAATCTTCTCGTAGGCATACTGATGCTTCTTCTCTTTTTCTCCTAATAATTGAGTTGTTATAGTACCATCGTGATGCAAACGTATGCTTCCTTTATTGCCCTCTATTAAAACTTCTCCAAAGGTTAATCTTGGGTCATCAGAAGTATTTTCATTAAAACGATTGGCATCTATAAAACCAAAGGTTCCGTTTGCAAACTCTAGCTGTACCCATGCAAAATCTTCTCCTTTTATATTAGAATTTAAGGTTTTTAACTTAGAATATACTTGTGTAACGTCTCCTATTAAATACCTAAATACATCTATAAAATGCACGCCCGTTTCATAAATAAGCAATTGCTCCATTTCTCTAAAATAGGGCTGACGATTCATATAGGCATCTTCTTGCCAACCATCTCCCATACGCATGCGTAAATTAATGGTATGCAACTTATCTCCTATTGTATTTTTTTCTAAAATTTTTTTAATTTCTCGATGCCAAGGTTGAAAACGAAAATTCTCGTGCACCATCATTCTTATGTCTGTTTTTTTTACCGCTTCAGAAATTGCTAATGATTCTTTATAGGTTGGCGCTAAAGGTTTTTGGCAAATAATATGCACTCCTTGCTCTATTGCTATTTTACAAAACTCGGTATGAGTTTCTGGTGGTGTAATAATATCTACAAAATCTGGCTTTTCTGTTTTTAACATTTCTTCAAAGCTATCATATGCTTTCTCTATGCCATACTTATCGCAAATCATTTGGGCTTTCTCTAGTTTTCTGCTAGAAACTGCTACAATTTCTACATTATCTAGTCTTTCCCAAGCCTCATACTGAAACTGACTAAAATACCCTGTACCAACAGCTACTCCTCTTAATTTCTTCATCTAACGTAAATTGTAAATACTTTAAATATAATACATCTTAATATTCTGAAAAATGTCTGCGCGGTTTCATATTAAACCATAATATAACAGCCAATACATTTAACACTGCTCCTACAATAAAAAATAATGTTGTAGAACCCGTCCATGCTAACAAATAAGGAAATAGTAGCGCTGTAATAAATGCTCCTATATTACCTGCCATATTCATGGTACCAGAAACTGCCCCTGCATGTTTTTTGCCTATATCTACGCAAAACGCCCAAGAAGGAGGTAGGGTCATATCTGCGCCAAAAATAGCAATACTTAAAAAGATAATTGCCCCTATAGCCGAGTTCATATAAATACTTCCTAAAAGACCTACAGCTGCTAATACAAAACCTAATGATGCAGGAAAAATTCTAGACTTATCCCAACTTCCATTTTTAAAAATTTTATCGATTAACCATCCAGAAAACCAGTTTCCAAAAGCTCCAAAAACTAAAGGTATAGCCGTATAAAAACCTGCTTCTATGGTCTCTAATTGATATTCACTTTTAATATGTGGAAACAACCACGTTAATGCAAAGAAAAAAGTGAAATTACTACAAAAATACTGTCCCATTGCCAACCACATATTTTTAGATTTCATAAGGGTTCCAAAATGTATTTTCTCTGTATTAGGCGTTAAATCTTTATCTTGACGCTCTTCTGCTATATATTTCTTTTCTTCATTAGAAATACTTTTTAATTCTTCTGGAGTATCTCTAAAAAACACAAACCAACATATTGCCCACACTACTCCTACAGCTCCTAAAACAATAAAAGTAAATCGCCACCCAAAATCTGTTACAAGCCATGCTACCACGGGTACTGCAAAAGCTGCACCTAAACGCGAACCCGAAAAATTAATACCCGTAACAATACCACGTTCTTTTAAAGGTATCCAACTATATATTGCTCTAGACATTCCCGGAAATGCTCCTGCCTCTCCTGCACCAAATAAAAAACGAACAATAATTAACGAAATAAAATTCCATGCTGCTCCTGTTAGTGCCGTAAAAGCAGACCATAAAATAACAATTACTGTCAATACTTTTCTAGGGCCATAACGATCGGCCATTATCCCAGATGGCGTCTGAAAAAATGCATAACCTAAAGAAAACGCAGCTAAAATCCATCCCATTTGCTTATCACTTAAATTTAAAGCTTCTGCAATAGGCTCTTTTGCTACAGATATACAAATACGATCTACATATAGCAATAATGCTAAGAGAAAAGTTCCCATAACCATAAAATAGCGCTTAGGAAAGTAGGTGTTTTTTTTCATTCTAATATCTTTTTTAATTCATATAAGGCTGCTATGTCGCCAACATTTCCTGGAAATACGATATAGGGTACGGAAGGAAACTTAGCTTCTCCTCCTAATTCCCATACGGGAACTCCTTTTAAAACTTGCCCTAAAATATTTGCGCGTTTTACACCTAGTGCTTTTGTTGCTACATCGCTAGAAGTTATACCTCCTTTTGCTACTATATATTTTGGTCTACTTGTTATTTCTTTTACAATTTTTATTAATGCGTTGGAAACTCTGTTTACTATTGCTAAACTTTCTTCTTTTGTACTTCCTTTTACAATATTTCTACTAGTATACAACACTACATCTTTACCGTAGGCAATACACAAATCAACTTTTTCTATTACGTTTTGTATTTCCTTTTTAAGGATTGTTTTTTCTAAAACCTGAGAAACATCTAACTCTAAAAAAACAGCATTAGAATGCTCTTTTAAATAATTAAGTTGCGCTGTAGTTTTTGGCACATAAGAACCAACAACTATTAACGCACCTCCCGACTGATTTTCTTTTAATATTTCTTTTTTCGTTAAACATTTTTGAGGCTGTATACCAGAAATAGCATTTACAAAAGAGGCTGCTGTTCTAAAAATAGGAGGTTGTTCTAAGGAAAGACTAGCTAAAGCCATTTTTTGTAAATCTATATATGATGATGCATTTGCTACCATACGAAATGCATTGGGTTTGTCTAAAACACTTACCATATCCTCTATAGACTCACTTCTAAGTTTTTCTATAGGGAAACTAATAATCTCATTAGATTTAACCTTTCCCTTAGACTTTTCTACTATCCAATTTTTTAAATTAGAAGAGATGTAACCAAAAGTGTTGTCTTGTGCAAAAGGAGTTTCAGCTGCAGGAATAAAATCTTCTCCTTCTTTTACATAATGCACATCATTAAAAGTATATCTGCCTCCTTCGAAAAAAGCGGGTGCAATTAAATGCTTTGCTTTCTCTAACTTTAAGCCTTCTGTTAAAGCATCTACCTCATTAGGATAATGCCCCCTTAAAGTAGAATCTCCCCTACTAATTATTAATAATTCTTTCTTATGTTTTTTAGCTATTTCATAAAGTCTAGCCCCTAATAATTTACCTAAGGCATTGGCAGCATCAACTTGTAAACTACGCGAATTTGTAAGCACAAAAAACACAGGGCTTTTTAAGATTTCTTTTTCAAGCATTTCTATAGTCCATTCAGTAATAACAGGAATATTATACACTGTTTGTGTACCTGTAGGGTCATCATCTAAAACAATTATAGTCTTTGGCTTTTCTGTAAGTTGCTTACGAATTTCCTTTTCTATATTTTTAGACCATGACCCTTGTGCTATAGATGCTAAAATTTCTTGGTTTGGCATTTGGTTTTATTTTTCTATCGCTAATACTCTCGATGGAGCACCGTCTCCTCCTTCTACTTTTAATGGCAATGCTATTAGGGTAACTTTTGGTGTTGTAATTTGTTCTATATTACAAAGGCCTTCTACTATAATAACATCTTTCTCCATTAAGATATTATGGATATGAGTAAGCTCTTTTATATTATTTACATCGGCAACTGATGAGGGTTCTACTCCTAGAATATTCACTTTTTTTTCTCCTAGCCAGTTTGCTAACTCTTCACTAATTCTTGGTAATTCATCTCTATAGGCAGGGGTTCCTATTTTTTTACTCCAGCCTGTGTGCAGAATAATGCTTTCTCCTGCTACAAAATCTGAAGCTATTTTTTCTAAATGAGAAATTTTAATTTCCTCTTTTGGCTGTATGTTACGTATATCTACTACCCAAGCTTCACTAATTAACCTTGCTGGAGGTAATTGATCAATAGTTTGCTCATTTACTCCAAAATGCAAAGGGGCATCCATATGTGTACCACTATGCGAATACAAATGCAAAGTGGTGGCATTCCAACCATCTACAGTTAATTTCTTAGCAGACTCAATAGAAACGCCACTCATTAAATTATTAATGGGCAGCGTTAAATCTATTATCTTTTTTTGTGTCATAGTTAAGCTATAACCAATGTACTTTCCTCTATAAACTTTACTACTCGCTGTGCAATTTCAGACGTTGATGACGAACCTCCTAAATCTACTGTTAAATTCCCTTCTGCAGTTGTATGCTCTATAGCTGCAACAATATCTTTAGCTGCTTTAACCTCTCCTAAGTGCTCTAACATAATAGCTGCAGACCATATTTGCCCTATCGGATTTGCAATATCTTTCCCGGCAATATCTGGTGCAGAACCATGAATAGGCTCAAACATAGAAGGGAAATCTTTTTCTGGGTTTATATTTCCACTACCACCAAGTCCTAAACTTCCCATGATAGCTCCTCCTAAATCCGATAAAATATCTCCAAAAAGGTTTGTTGTTAATATTACATCAAAAACTTCTGGTCTTAATACAAAACTTGCAGATGCATTATCTATATACATTTTATTATATTCTACATCTGGATACTGCTCTGCTACTTCTGCAATTACTCTATCCCAATAAGCAAGACTGTTTATTAGGGTATTAGATTTTGTTACGTTAGTAACTTTGTTTCTTCTTTTTCTTGCTAATTTAAAAGAGTAATGCGCAATACGTTCTATTCCAAATCTTGTAAACACACTGGTATCAGAAGCAAAACCATGGGCATCATCTGGGTAAAATGTTTTACCACTTTGTACAAACTCCCCTTCATTATTCTCTCTCACAACTACAAAATCGATATCTTCTTCGGTTTTTGTTCTTAATGGACTTTTTAATCCAGAAAAAAGTTTTACTGGTCGGTAGTTTACATACTGTTTTAATTCACTTCTAACTTTAAAAGTATAGTCTCTGGCTGGCAAAGTATCATCTACTTCAGGAAGTCCTACAGCCCCAAAATATATAGCATCAAAAGCTTTCATTTGCGCAATACCATCTGCTGGCATAAACTCTCCATGTTTTATATAATGACCTGCTCCCCAAGACAATTCATTTAAATCTAAATTAAAACCATGTTTCTTTGCTGTTGCTTCTAATACCGAAACTCCTGCAGGAACAATTTCTGCTCCAATTCCATCTCCGTTTACTACGGCTATTTTGTATGTTTTTCCCATTACTTAATATTAATTGTAAATACATTTTGCGCAATTTTGCGCAAATAAAAATGTTAATTCAATAAAAAATATACTATTAAAGTTCAAAAATATACAAAAATGATTACTTTTGACTGCATATACACTATTTTTTGTGCCAAAATTTGCGCAAAGTAAAAATTATGAATTCAGAAGACTCAAAAAATACAACACCTAAAGAAACAATTACTTTAAAAGATATAGCAGATGCCTTAAACATTTCTATTTCAACAGCTTCTAGAGCACTTAAAAGTCATCCTAGAATAAGTAGAGAAACGCAAGAAAAAGTAAAATTTACCGCTAAAAAAATGGGCTATCTTTCTGTAGATATCCTAAACGAGCAGCACAAAAAAAGCTCTAATTTAATAGGTGTTATTGTTCCTAAAATTAGCTACCACTTATATGCAATGGCAATAAGTGGTATTGAACGTATTGCAGAAGAACACGGCATGCATATTATAGTATGCCAGTCTAACGAATCTTACGAACGAGAAAAAAGCTTGGTTACGGAACTTATAAGTGCTGGTGTAAATGGTATTATTGCTTCTTTAGCTAGTGAAACAAAAGATTTTTCTCACTTTAAAAAATTAAAAAAAGAAGGGATCCCTCTTGTTTTTTTCAATAGAGAATGCAACGATATTATTACCCATAAAGTAACTATAGATAACGAAAGAGCTGCTTATGAAGCCACCATGCATTTAATTGCTGTTGGGTGCAAAAAAATAGCTTATATCGGTGGTCCAAAAATACTTCAAATTAATAACGATCGTATAAAAGGGTTTAAAAATGCGCTAAAAGACAACAACATTCCTTTAGATAAAGACCATGTGGTGTATAGTAGATTCGATAGGGAAAGTACGCTCTCTGTAGCACGTAAAATATTATATTCTCCAGACTACCCCGATGGTATTTTAACCTTTAGTGACCAAATAGCAATTAGTGTTATGTTGGCGGCAAAAGAAAGAGGTATTTCTATACCCGAAAAGCTATCCTTAATTGGTTTTAACAACGAACCTATAGACGAGTTACTAGACCCCTCATTAACAAGTATAGACCAACCTGGCTACAGAATGGGAGAAGAAGCTGCACAACTATTACTAAAACAATTAAACGATTACAATAGTGTGTACGAAAAGAGAATATTAAAATCTTTTCTAGTGGTTAGAAAATCTACCAATAAAAACAGAATACAATAATAAATCAAATATTTTAAAATTAAATACCAATGAAACCTAGTTCAAAAACACTTAAAACAAATTTCTGCTTAGCCTTATTTATGCTATTGTTAGGGTATAGTACATATGCACAAATAGCTACCGAAAAAAATGGTTTTTTAAAAGTTGAAGCTGAAAAATTTTATAAGCAAACAAAAACAGATATTCGTAAATGGCATGTTATTTCTGACCAAGACAAAGCAGAAACAGCCAGTGGTAAAAAATACATACAAATATTACCAGATACTAGAGTAACACACGGAGACAAACTTACAGAAGGTACAAACTTCACCAACGAAGCAGGCAAAATGGCCATTGTACATTACAAAGTAAACATAACAACTCCAGGGCGTTATTATATATGGGCAAACATATACAGTTCTGGTTCTGAAGACAATGGTGTGCATGTTGGTATAGACGGAGAATGGCCTGCATCTGGACAAAAAATGCAGTGGTGCGAAGGAAAAAAATCCTGGCACTGGGATAGCAAGCAAAGAACTATGGAAGTTCATTGTGGCTTACCTGGTTTTATATATTTAGATATAGATAAGGCCGGAGAACACGACATACAATTTAGCATGCGCGAAGATGGTTTTGCTATGGATCAATGGTTAATGACAACAGATAAGCATTATGCCATTAATAAATCTAAAAAACAATCAAATGCCATAAAAATGCCTTTAATGGATATGGTAAAACAAAAACATCCTTATGCAATTACTATAAAAGCTACCGACTTTACTGTAAAAGACGAAACGTTTTATATCGATAAAAAAATGTGGCTTGCTATTAATCCTAATAAACATAATGAAGCAGAAGCTACTTATAAATACACTGGCCCTTCTGGTTTATACGACCTTGTTGCGCATGGTGTTGGGGAGAATGATGGTAGATCTACTTTTACTATTAAAGTAAATAACCATATTCAAGGTACATTTAGACCAGAATTAAGCACAGATTCTTTTGAAGAAGGCCCAGATTATGGGAAAACTTTTTTAGACATCCAATTAAACACTAATGATATTATTACAGTTACTGGTAAAATAGCAAGTAAAAATGGAGAATATAGCCGAGCACGTTGGAGCGGTATTTCTTTAGCTCCAATAGGGAAAGGAGAAAAATTATTAGAAAGCCTAACAGAGGGTAATGAAGATACAGCCGTTTCTATTCATGGAGAATTAAAAAAATGGCACAAAGTAAGCTTAACTTTTGATGGACCGCTTAGCTCAGAAAAAAAGGCCTACAACCCTTTTATGAATTACCGTTTTAATGTTACTTTTTCTCATGCTGCATCTGGAAAAACATATATAGTGCCAGGCTATTTTGCAGCTGACGGATTTGCAGGAGAAACCTCTGCTACAGAAGGGAATAAATGGCGTGTACATTTTGCGCCAGATGAAATAGGAGAATGGACCTATGATGTAGATTTTAGAAAAGGAAATTGGGTAGCCGTAAGTAGTAAAAAAACAGCAGGTGTAAGTGCCGGTTATATGGATGGTGCTAAAGGAAAATTTACAATTACTAATACCGATAAAAAAGGAAAAGATTTTAGAGCAAAAGGGCGTTTACAATATGTGGGCGAACGTTATTTAAAATTTGCTGAAACAGGTGAATATTTCTTAAAACAAGGGCCAGATGCTCCGGAAAATTTTCTTTCTTATGTAGATTTCGACGGTACTTTTCATAATGATGGTCATAAAGACAATTTAGTAAAAACTTGGAGCGCTCATGAAAAAGATTGGAAAAAAGGAGATTTAACATGGAAAAACGGTAAAGGAAAAGCCATAGTAGGTGCTTTAAATTATTTAGCCTCTAAAAATTTAAATTCTGTTTCTTTCTTAACAAATAATATTGCTGGTGATGATCAAAACGTATTCCCATATATAGACTACGATTCGTATGATCGTATTGATGTTTCTAAAATGGACCAATGGGAATCTCTTTTTGGCTATGCACAAAAACTTGGATTATTTCTTCATTTTAAAACTTTAGAAGTAGAAAACCAAGGCTTACTAGACAATGGAGGTGTAGGCGCTAATAGTAAATTATACTACCGCGAACTTATGGCTAGATTTGGACACCACTTAGCCTTAAACTGGAATTTATGTGAAGAAAATGGAGAATGGATAAAAGACCATACAACACCACCACAAGATACAGAGCAACGTTTAGCTATGACGCATTATTTTAAAAACAATGACCCATACCACCACCATTTAGTAATACATAATGGTGTATCTTATGATGACCTTTTAGGACCTGATAGTGGTTTAACAGGCCCTTCTATACAAACTCATAAAGCAGATTTTAGCATTATTCACAAAGAAGTTTTACATTGGTTAAAAGCTTCTAAAGAAGCAGGTTTTCAATGGGCAGCGGCAGTAGATGAACCTGGAGATGCACAACATTCTTTAGTCCCAGATAAAGACAATCCTGATCATGATATGGCAAGAAAAAATGCACTTTGGGGTACCTTTATGGCAGGTGGCTGGGGAAATGAATGGTATTTTGGATACAAGCACGAACACTCAGATATTACATGCCAAGATTATAGATCTAGAGACTTATTTTGGAACCAAGCCGTTTATGCCGTAAACTTTTTTAAAGATAACAACATTCCTTTTTGGGAAATGAACAATAGAAACGATTTAGTAGGCAACGCTAAAAATAAAAACACTATCTATTGCCTTGCAAAAGAGAATGACACCTATGTAGTTTACTTAAACTCTGAGCCTATAGCCAATTTAGATTTAACAAATGCTACTGGCACTTATGAGGTACTTTGGTTTAACCCTAAAAAAGGTGGTGAATTAAAAAAATCTAAACTAAAAAAAGTAACAGGAGGTAGTATTGTAAACCTTGGAAAATCTCCTGATAAAAAACAGCAAGATTGGACTATTTTAGTTAGAAAAACCAAATAACACTTTTTCTTATAAAATTTAAAACACCATTCTTTATTCAAAAAAAGAATGGTGTTTTTTTATAATAGCATATAGCTTATTTTGCTATATTTCCATAAAAATTCGCGGACTCCAGATAGCGATCCGCTGCGCGTCATATAATAAAATTAAATGAATAGAATTACAGTTTTTTGCGGTTCAAGTTTCGGAACTGATAATGATTTTGAGTTTCAGGCTAAAAAACTTGGAAAAAAATTAGCTCTTGAAAATATTGTATTAGTCTATGGAGGAGCAAATGTGGGACTAATGGGGGCTATAGCTAATGAAACACTTTTAAACTCGGGAAAAGTAATAGGAGTTTTACCCCATTTTCTAAAATCAAAAGAAATAGCTCACAATGAATTAACCGAACTAATTTTAGTTGACTCAATGCACGAGAGAAAAGCTAAAATGAATGAGCTTTGCGATGGAGTTATTGCTCTTCCTGGAGGTTTTGGAACATTAGAAGAACTTTTTGAAATGTTGACTTGGGGACAATTAGGGCTTCATAAAAAACCAATAGGAATTCTGAATATTAATGGATTTTATGATAAACTAATTTTATTTTTAGATGATATGGTTACTAAGGGGCTTTTGAAAGAAACAAACAGAAAAATGGTTTTAATTAGTAATAATATTGATGAGCTAATTATTAAGATGAAAACCTACCAAGCACCTACAACTGGAAAATGGATTACGAAAAAAAACACTTAAAAATAAAATACGAGCGCACAACATAAGCTATCGTTAATACCAACTTAGATGTTTACTACTTTTAATTCCAATACTAATTATAACCGATACATTGCTAGTAATTTAAATGAAAAATCTTGTTAGAATAATATTAATTTTAAATTTCCTTTTACTAAATTCTTGTATTTCAAGATTAGGAAGACCAATTCTACAAGGGGTAGTAACCGATTTTGATGGAAATCCTATTGAAAATTGCTCTGTTGGAGAAAGTACTACAAATGAGTATGGGAAGTTTAATCTCACAGAAATAAGATATAATCAATTTTTACTGACCGAGATGTTCCAAATGGAAGCCCCTCCATTAATGGTATCTGAAATTATATCTAAAGAAGGATACGAACTTAAAGAAATATATGCATTTAACCCTAGAGGTGGAGGAGTAAGTAAAGGTGCCAAATGGAATTTGGATACAATTCGTTTAAAAGATACAAAAAGAAAAATATTGAACTTAAGTAATAGCAATTGGAAAATAAGCACCAATAAAGAAATGGATTCTGTATATTTTATTAGGTCAAATTTTCACAGTATATGTAAAACTAGAAAATGTAGAGATTTTCACTACAATTACAATCAATACACTGATAATTATCGAAACTCTTACAGCAAAAACAATCTGCCAGATGGAGTTATTAGAAAGTTAATTAATGTCAATTTTAAAACCGATAAAAACTTTTCAATCGAAAAAATCATACAATATGGTAATAAGAACGGTAGTTGGAGTAATTCAAAAAAAAATGATACCATTAAAACAAATGGAGTTTGGAGTTTTAATAACGAAAAAAACTTTTTCGAATCTAATTTTAATGAACTTAATGGTATTTATGAAATAGCAGCGTTTGATTATGAATTTATATTAATGATAAAAACTACTAATAACAATAGCCGCAACTAATTACTTTAGTGTAGTAAGTGGCAATCTTTATTATCAATACATCAAAAAAACAAGAAATTTTTTTCCTATTTTTCCATAAAAATTCACGGGCT
>CALHVB010000152.1 GCA_938039345.1 uncultured Sediminicola sp. | reverse complement strand
TTATTTTAATGAAAATGAAGCTATTGTTTTTGATACACCTGTAGATAATAAAACTTCAAAAGAACTTATACATTGGATTAAAAAGGATTTAAAAAAGAAAATAAAAGCAGTTGTAATAACTCACTTTCACAACGATTGTTTAGGTGGTTTACCAGAGTTTCATACCAACAACATACAATCTTACGCTAATAATTTAACCATTAAATTAGCAAAGAATGATAGTATAAATACGTTACCTAAATATGGTTTTGATAAAAAAATTGAGCTTACAATAGGTAAAACACCTGTAACTACTCAATTCTACGGAGAAGGTCATACGGTAGATAACGTTGTTGGCTACATCCCTAAAGAA
The DNA here is from genome assembly GCA_938039345.1 of uncultured Sediminicola sp. The sequence continues at coordinate 6,681 of CALHVB010000152.1, read as the reverse complement.
GAAGTGTTATTTGGCGGTTGTTTAATTAAATCGGTTAATGCTGGCAAAGGCTATTTAGGAGATGCCAATACAAATGAATGGTCTAATACTGTTAAAAAAATAAAAAAAGAGTTTCCTGATTTAAAAGTTATAATTCCTGGCCATGGTAATATAGGTGGAACAGAACTCTTAGATTATACAATTAAAATGTTTGAGAAAAAAGAATAATTTTTTATTCTTTTTATGTCTCCTAACTAAAAAATAGCTTCGTTATACTATAAATTAATAACACTTAAAAACTAAAAAATTATGAAAGATTTTATGATGATTTTTATTGGACCTAGCTACGAAGATTTAGGATTATCACAAGAAGAACTACAAAATAGAATGAGCAAGTGGTTTGCTTGGAATGGTAAAATGGAAGCGCAAGGTATTCTTAAAGGTGGAAATGCTTTAGTAAGCACCGCTAAAAGAGTTTCTGGTAAAGATAGAGTTATTACCGATGGGCCTTTTGCTGAGAGTAAAGAATTAGTTGGTGGTTATTACATTGTTTCTGCAAAAGATGCAGATGAGGTTGTAAAAATTGCAGAAGATTATCCAGATTATGATTTAGATGGTACTGTTGAAATAAGAGAAGTAATGGTATTTGATCAATAATTGGTATTTTTAATTAACACCAATACATATGAATAGTAAAATTGTAGACCATCTTTTTAGACATCAGTATGGAAAGATGGTTGCAATTTTAACCAATTTCTTTGGCTTATCGCACATAGAAACCATAGAAGATGCTGTACAAGATACTTTTATAAAAGCAACAATACAGTGGCGCAACCAAATACCAGAAAATCCTGAAGCTTGGCTTATTAAAGTAGCTAAAAATAGAATAATAGATTTACTCCGAAAAATTAAAGCTGATAATATTAGGTACAATAAAATTGCTTCTGGTGCTGCTACGATACAATTTAACGAACTATTTTTAGATCATGAAATAGAGGACAACCAGCTTAGAATGATATTTGTTGCTTGCCATCCAAAGCTTAAACCCAACGAACAAATAGCATTTGCTTTAAAAACTATTTCTGGTTTTAGCACAAAAGAAATTGCTGCTGCTTTACTTGTAAAAGAAGAAACCATAAAAAAAAGATTAACTAGAGCTCGAAAAACAATTATTGAAAAAAAGATTAAGTTTAATTTTCCTCCCAATAATAAAATAAACACACGAATAGAAAGAGTTCTAGACGTTATATATTTAACCTTTAATGAAGGTTTTCATTCAACTAAAAAAAACCATTTAATTTCCAAAGACTTATGCGGAGAAGCTATTAGGCTTTGTAAGCTTTTATTAAAAAAAGAACAATTTAGATCAGGAAGTATTTACACTTTATTTTCTTTAATGTGTTTTCATGCTTCTAGATTAGAGAGTAAAATAAACGAGCATAATGAAATTGTAGACTTAGAGCACCAAGACAGAACAAAATGGTACAAACCGCTTATAAATGTTGGTAATAATGCTTTATTAAAATCTACAGAATACAAGGATATTTCTAAATACCATTACGAGGCTTCTATTGCTTTTGAACATATAAAGGCAAAAACATTTGCAACTACCAACTGGAAAAAAATTCTTCATTGGTACAAACAATTAAACCAATTTTACCCATCTGCCTCTTCTTTATTAAATACAGCTATCGTAAAAATACAATTAGAAGATTATGCAAGCGCCTATAATATACTTGAAAATATTAATATTAAAAACTTAGAACAACGGTCTTATTTACTCTACGGATGCTATTCTAAGTACCACGAAAAAACAGGAAATATAGACCTTGCTATTTCTTTTTTAGAAAAATCTTTAACTATCGTAAACAATGATTTGGAAAAGAAATATTTATTAAAGAAAAAAGAACAGTTATTAATAATAAAAAACACTAATTAACAAGCTATATCTTTTAGCAATATTTCTGCTTTTAAATCTTTTAAAAACATATTTATTTCTTCTTTTTTTACACCTGGAGCGCATATAATATGAGCTATATTTTTTTCTGAAGCTAATTGGTATTTTTTACATAAAAATTCTGAAGGTTTATTAAAAACTATTGTTAAAGCATCTTTATTACGCCATGCCTTTACTCCTATTTCAGAAAGTTTTTTTTCTGTATAACAGGCTAATTCTAGTGACTCTCTAATTTGTTTTTTTAAACCTTCTTTTCCGTATTTCTTAATAAAATACCACATAAATAATGGTGTAAGCCCATTACGAGAACCCGTAATAGTAGTATCCATTGTTCCTATATAAGAAATAGCATTTCCTATCCTATTCCTATGTTTTCTTTTTGCTAAAACTACACCACAAGGTATAGGGCTTCCTATAAATTTATGTCCAGAAATGGCAATACTATCTACATTTTCTGCAAAATCGAATTTAGGCTTTGGATTTCTGTAAGGAGCTACAAGTCCTAAAAAAGCAGCATCGCAATGTATATAATAATCCTTTATAGCGTAATTATTTATAATTCGTTTTACCTCATCTAAATTATCAATAGCTTCTGTCATTGTAGTGCCTATATTCAAGAAAAAAATAGCAGGTCTATGTCTATGCATCATTAGCACTTGCTCCAAATCACTATAATCCATTTCTCCATTTTCTTGGCTTTTAATTACAATATTATCTACATTAAGTAAATGTAAATTTTTGTGCACGCTATAATGTGTAGCTTCACTATAATATACTACTGCATTAGGAAAATTTTCTCTGGCTAAATAAAGCCCATATAAATTACCTTCTGTGCCCCCATTTGTAATATAGCCCCAAACATCTTTCATTGTTGCAGATAACATATTTGCAAAAAATGCAATACACTCTCTTTCTATTTCCTTTGTATCCATAGCACTTGTAGATTGTATTTCTGGATCACCAACATTATTAATACATAAATCTAAGAAAGGTGCAAATTCTTGATATGAAAATCCCCTAGCAACCGGATACCCTAAAATAGTCTCACTATTTTTTTTAAGTCTATTGTATGTTTCTTTTATTTTATCCATGACAAACACTTACCTTTAATTAATAAATTTTACCATTATAAAGTTAAAAAACAAACATAAAAAATCATAAAATATATTAAAATTGAAATATATTTCTATTATAATTATTTAAAATAGAATTTATTACTTTTACGATATCGTTTTTTTCTTAAAAAAAGAAATATATACTATGCAACAACTAGATGCTATTGATTTAAAATTGATTGAGGAGCTACAAAAAAACAGTAAACAATCTATAAAAGAGCTTTCAGAGAAAGTAAACCTTTCTATAACTCCTACTCATGAACGTTTAAAAAAGATTGAAGCCAGTGGCTTAATAAAAAAATATGTAGCTATTGTTAATCCTGAACTCTTAGGAAAACAACTTATTGTACACTGCCAAGTTACCTTAATTAAGCATCAAGATATATACATTAAAAAGTTCGAAGAATTTGTACAGTCGTTAGACGAAGTATTAGAAGTTTCTTTTTTAGCAGGGAATTATGACTATTTTTTAAAAATTATTCTAAAAGATATTAGCGAATACCAAAATTTTATAATGCACAAACTATCAAAGTTAGAGTACATTACAAATGTTCAAAGCTCATTTGTTATTAAGCAAGTAAAAAATGAAACTAGTATAAGCATTAAATCACTTTTATAATTCAATACTATTTTTTAAAATCTATCGTTTTAAGTTCGTAAACCGAACAAAATACCAATTATCATGAGTGGAGACGAAATTTTTCAATTATTTGCCTATTTATTACCTGCTGTAGTTACAGGAATTGTTGCCTTTTATTTTTTTAGAGAGCACACAAAGAATGAAGATGGTAGAAGAAGATTTCTTTTGCAAAAAGACACTCAAAGTAATACACTACCCATTCGTTTACAAGCATACGAACGTATGGCTTTATTTTTAGAGCGTATTGCTATTCCTAGCTTAGTGGTTAGAGTTGCTCCAAAATCTGCTGATAAAAGTGATTATGAAAACTTATTAATTCGTAATATAGAAAATGAGTTCGACCATAATTTATCGCAACAAATATATATTACTGATGAATGTTGGAATATTATTAAAGCTGCTAAAAGTGCTACCATACAAGCTATTAGAAAGGCCGCTATGAGCGAATCTGATTCGGCAGATAAATTAAGAGAGGATATCTTAAACGATACTATGGATAAGCCATCACCGTCTGCAACTGCTTTATCTTTTGTAAAGAAAGAGATTGGAGAATTATGGTAGTTTATTAGTATGCTCAGCAAATTTTTCTTCTGCATACTCAAAACCTTGTAGCCACCATTCAGTCATCCGTTTTTTATTAAAAACCAATGAGTTCTCTGTTAATTTTGTGGGAGTGTAATATAAATTTAAAGTAACTCCATTATGTTTTGCTGATAGTTTCCCTTCAGATATATTATGGTATTCTATTTGATCTAAAGTAAAGCCATATACACTAAGCATTAGCGAAAATGGATTTTTACCTAGTACCTTATTATGGTCCATGTTTTCGGACTCTAAAATAATGGCATCTATCTCTGTTGCTCCCCTACGTATAGCTTCGCGTATAGGAACTACACAACCAAAACCTCCATCACCATATTCGTAACCACTCCTAGTTGCTAAAGACATAAAAGGTAAATAATTACAAGATATCCATATCCAATCGCAAAACTCTGCATATGAATAATCTTTTATAGACTTATACTCTACTCTATTTTTAGATAAATTAGATACCGTAACCACAACATCTTTTCCAGACGCCTTTATTTGTTTATACTCTGCATATGTAAATTGTCTGCGTATGGTACGCTGTAGAGATTTACTTTCGCCAAAAGTTCTCTTTCTTTTTAAAAACTGAAGAAATGTGGTTATATAATTTATAGACACATACTCTCTATCTCCTTTTCTTTTTACAATAAAAGGATTTAAACTAAAAATAGTACGCTGACTAACGTTAGTATATAAATCGTAAAGCTTTCCTAAATTATTTAATGCCAAATGTGGAATAAGTAATCCGCCTGTAGAAGTCCCTACAAGGATATCATAATCATGCTTTTGTATTTCCATTAGGTATTGCGCTACACCTCCAGCAAAAGCTCCTTTACTGCCTCCACCACTAATTACTAATGCTTTCATTCTTATGCAATATCTATTTGGTTGGTTTCTAAATTTTTATCTTTTGCAAAATCATAACCACTTTTCCACCAAGCAGTCATTTTTTCTTTGTCAAAAATAAGGGAATTTGTAGTAAGTACAGTAGGTGTGTAATAAAAGTTAATAATTGCATTATTATGATTCGCTACATACCTACCAATTCTAATATTTTGATGTTCAATTCTGTCTAACATAAAACTAAACATATTGGTTAATAAGGAAAATACATTTTTAGATGGCATTCTATTATAATACGTTACTTCTGTTTGCAAAATAATAGCATCAACTGTAGTTGCTCCTCTTTTTATGGCTTCTTCTATAGGAGCCATTGTTCCTAAACCACCATCTGCATACTCACATCCGTTTTTCTTTGCAAGAGTCATAAAAGGCGTATAATTACCAGAAATCCATATCCATTCACAAAATTCCTCATAAGTATATTCTTTTATAGATTTATATTCTACCTTATTTAATGATAAATTAGATACGGTAACTACTACATTTTTTAGTCCGTCTTTTAACAACCTAAACTCTTCTTCTGTAAATGTATCTTTAATAAGCTTTAAAAGATTATAACTTTCTCCAAATGTTTTTCTGCCTCTATAAAAATTCTTAAAAACATTCCAATGGTTTATACCAATAGTTTGCACTCCATATTTTTTAGAAATTGTAAAGGGGCAATTGCTAAAAATACTTTCTTGGTCTACAGAGGTGTATACCTTCTTTATTTTTTCAATTTTTTGTAAAGCTAAATGAGAAATTAAAAGACTTCCTGTAGAAGTGCCTAAAAACAAATTGTATTTATTCCGTTTTTCTTGCATTAAATATTGTGCCACACCACCAGCAAAAGCTCCTTTACTTCCTCCTCCTGATATGACTAATGCTCTCATTCTATTAATAATTTAGTTTTTATATATGGTGTTTTTTCTTTTAATTCCTTAGCTACTTTTGTTAGTCGTTTTTTATACCCATTCTTTTCTAAAAGAACACCTATTAAATTTCGTGCATATTTTTTAAACTGCCAAGAATGATGGTTAGAAGCTTCTAATAAATCGTTTAAATTCTGATTAGACAAAGTTCCTATTTCATTTAAATATTCAAAAGCACCTTGTCTTACTTCGTACGAGTAATTATTACTAGTATAATTCCTAAGCTCGTTTAAATAATTAGCTTGCTCTTCTTTACTATAATCTTTAGTGATACAAGCCAAGGTTAGCCATAATAAACGTATATTTTTATTAGGTAAACCATGTATATCTTTAGTTTTCTCTAAATACTTTTTTCTATCCTCGGGAAAATGAACCCATAATTTGTAAAGTGCATTTTCAACAGTATAATAACTCTTATCCGCTAAGAGTGATTCGTACTCTAATTTTAAACTAGGTGAAATTTGTTTAGTTTTAAAAGCTAATATTTGCCTTAGCTTAAGCCCTTCTTCTATAAATACTTTTTTTATAAAATCGTTGGATAATGATGAAAAGTAATTAGAAATTATTGCTTTTTTTAGATAGACCCCG
>CALHVB010000151.1 GCA_938039345.1 uncultured Sediminicola sp. | reverse complement strand
ATTGTTATCATATTTGTTTACTATTATAAATAATTTAAATTTTAAAGATGAGTAAAGGAACAGTAAAGTTCTTCAATGATACCAAAGGATTTGGTTTCATCACTGAAGAAGGTGTAGACAAAGATCACTTTGTACACATTTCTGGATTAGTAGACGAAATTCGTGAAGGCGATGAAGTTGAATTCGATCTTGAAGAAGGTAAAAAAGGATTAAACGCAGTAAACGTAAAAGTTATCTAATACATATACTACAAAGTTTAATGAAAAGCACATCAGAAATGATGGGCTTTTTTATGTTTTATTCTTAATGCAATAACTACGATATTAAGAACTGAAAATTCACGAGTTCTTAACTCTTATGGGTTTTAATTGTATAAAAATAAAAAAACCTATCAAGTAAATGATAGGTTTTGTGCTAAAAAATTAAGTAGCTATGTATTGTATGTATTAGATAACTTTTACATTTACTGCGTTTAATCCTTTTTTACCTTCTTGTAGATCAAATTCAACTTCATCGCCTTCACGAATTTCGTCTACTAATCCAGAAATGTGTACAAAATGATCTTTGTCTACACCTTCTTCAGTGATGAAACCAAATCCTTTGGTGTCATTGAAGAACTTTACTGTTCCTTTACTCATCTTTAAAATTTAAATTATATTTAATAATGCACAAATATGACTACAATTATTTTAATATCCAAGTATTTATCTATTATGTAGTCTTTATTTTACTTTTTAAACGCTAATTAATTAAATTAAAGGCATTTATAACTAAAAATTTATGAGATTTTAATCTATCAATATCGTGTTTAATTAATAAATGCATTTACAGTATTGTTCATAGATATGATAATTATGGAAATAAATTTAATGAGATAAATTCTCATTTTTACAAAAAATTAAATCTTAATACAAAAGAAAATTTAATTTATGATTAAATGCAAAGCAGCAATTTCTGTTGGAGATGGTAAATTCACTATAGAAAATATTACGGTAAACACGCCTAAAGGAGATGAAGTATTAGTAAAAATGAAAGCTTCTGGTTTATGCCATACGGACCATGATTCCTTAAGATGGGGAATGCCAATAGTTTTAGGTCATGAAGGTGCAGGTATTATAGAAGCTGTTGGAGAAAATGTAACTAAGTTTAAAGCTGGAGATGAAATTATATTAAACTGGGCTACACCTTGTTATGAGTGCTTTCAATGCCAGGAAGGGAATCAGCATATATGTGAAAAAAATTCACCTGTAATTGCTAATCATGCGGGAAAATTACCTGGTGGGCACGTAGCTATTGAAGGAACACAATGGAATGGAAAGCCTATTGAAAGGTCTTTTAATATTGGAACACTTTCTGAATATACATTGGTTAGAGAATCTGCAGTTGTTAAAAAAAATAGTCAGAAATTATCTTTTGAAGCTGCTTCTATAATATGCTGTGGTGTAATGACTGGTTGTGGTTCTGTATTTAACTCTGCAAAAGTAACTTTAGGTAGTTCTGTAGTTGTTTTAGGTACAGGTGGTGTTGGCTTAAACGTTATACAAGCAGCAAGAATTTCTGGTGCAGCTAAAATTATTGCTATTGATATTAATGAAAACAGGTTAGAAATGGCAAAACAGTTTGGAGCAACAGAAACTATTTTAGCTGATAAAAATGATACAGGTTTAAATAATGCAGCTGAAATTGTAAAAGGAATGACAGATGGCAGAGGAGCCGATTTTGCTTTTGAATGTACTGCTGTACCAGCTTTAGGCGTTGCCCCTTTAGCTATGATAAGAAATGCCGGAACCGCTGTTCAAGTAAGTGGTATAGAAGAAGAAATTACTGTAGACATGCGTTTGTTCGAATGGGATAAAAAATACATTAACCCTTTATATGGAGCAGCAAGACCGGAAATAGATTTTCCTAAATTAGAAGCTTTATTTGATAAGGGTGATTTATTATTAGATGAAATGATTACACAAACCTATCCATTAAGCCAATTAGAACAAGCTTTTAAAGATATGTTATCTGGCAAAAATGCTAAAGGAGTTATCACTTTTGATTAAATAAAATCATACGTTATAATATTTTAACTAATTATCGCTATCATTGAGGTTTAAAAATTAGAAGTTAGCACTGTAAAATATAGTTATTATTGCTTAATACATTTTTAAAATATTATAATGAAAAAAACACTACTACTTCTACTAATTCTCTTTACCTGCAAACTAACCGTAGCTCAAAATACAACTGAGCTATTAAAAAATTGGAAGTTTACCGATTATGATTATGGAGCTGCTTTCCAAAGTGATTTTAATGATGATAACTGGAGAGAAATAACATTACCACACGATTGGGCTGCTGAAGGTAATTTTGATTTTAGCAACGACATACAGCTTACTAAAGTAGTACAAGATGGTGAAGAAACTGTAAAGTATAGATGTGGTCGCTCTGGTGCACTACCCTATACAGGTGTTGGTTGGTATAGAACACATATCACTATTAATACTATTTATAAAAGTTATGAAATACTTTTTGATGGTGCTATGAGCCATGCCAAAGTTTATATAAATGGACAATATATCGGGGAACGTCCAAATGGTTATATTTCTTTTTATTTTGATATTAGCCCTTATTTAAAGAAAGGAGATAATGTAATTGCTGTTCGTTTAGAAAACTTCAACAGTCAATCTCGTTGGTACCCTGGAGCTGGTTTATATCGTAAAGTGTCTTTACTTACAAAAGAAAAAAATCATATCCCAACTTGGGGTACTTTTGTTACAACACCAAGTATTAAGAAAAAATCAGCAACTATAAATGCTGAAATTAATATAAAAGGTGAAGGGGTATTAACCCTAAAAAATGAGGTTATTAATGCATCAGGAAATGTATTGTTATCTTCAGAAAAAGAAATTAATGCTTCTGAAATAAAAAAAACATCTGTTTCCTTTAAACTTAACAAACCTAAACTTTGGAGTATAGAAACTCCAAATATGTATCAATTAAAAAGTACAATTATTACAAATGGTAAAATTAGCCACACTACAATTACACCGCTTGGAATTCGTAAAATTGCTTTTGAGACTGATAGCTTTTATTTAAATGATAAAAAAGTAATATTTAAAGGTGTAAATATGCACCACGATTTAGGACCAACAGGAGCTGCTTTTTATCCTAATTTATTTGAAAGACAATTATTAAAATTAAAAGAAATGGGAGTTAATGCAATTCGTTTCTCTCATAATCCACCAGCTCCAGAAGCCCTAGACCTTTGCGATAAGCATGGATTTTTAGCAATTGATGAAGCTTTTGATGAATGGACTATCGGAAAAGTAAAAAATGGTTATGCCAAGCATTTTAAGAAATGGGCAAAAACAGACCTAGAAGAAATGATTCATCGTGATCGTAACCATCCTAGTATAATTATGTGGAGTATTGGTAATGAAATATTAGAGCAATACCGCCATGATCCAGAAAATATTACTGGCTATTTAAATACTATTGTAAAAAATGTAGATACTACCAGAGCTACAACTTGTGGCTTTAATTATGCTATAGGAGCTTTAAAAAGCGGAATGGCATTAAAAGTAGATATTCCTGGTTTTAATTATAAACCAAGTTCTTACCATATATATCGTAAAGAATATCCAGGATTAAAATTCTACGCCAGCGAAACAGGAGGTTCTTTAAGTTTACGAGATACTTATAAGTTCCCTGTAGTTTTTGATACTATAAGAGATAAAAAAGGGCTCTCTAAAAATACTAATCTTTTTGATGATGGCTATCCAGGTAATTATGAAACAACAAACGTGCGTTGGGGTTATCCTCCTTTTAAAGAATTTGCATCATTAGATTATAACGATTTTGTTTATGGTGAATTTGTATGGACAGGATATGATTATTTAGGAGAACCTTCTCCATACCACAATGCAAAATCTCGTAGTTCTTATTTTGCTCCTATCGATTTTGTTGGGCTAGAAAAAGATAAATTCTACTTATACAAAAGCCGTTGGAATACCAAGGAAAAAGTTTTACATGCATTTCCACACTGGAACAACCCAGCTGAAGAAAGTACGCAATTCCCTGTGGTATGCTATACAAACTATGCAAAAGCCGAACTTTTTGTAAATGGCGTAAGTAAAGGAATACGTACTAAGCAAAAAATAGACCCTTCTAAATTTTTAAATCCAGATTTTACAAAGCATGGTTCTGGAGGCGCTTCTTTTGATTTAATGAAAGCTTATGCTATTGTTTGGGATTCTATTACCTACAAAGCCGGCGAAATAAAAATAGTTGGCTATGAAAAAAATGGTGGGAAAGGAAAAACTATTATACGTAAAACAGCTAAAAAAGCAACAAAAATTACAATCACCCCAGAAGTAACTCAACTAAAAGAAGGAGATGTTGCTGTTTATGTAATTTCGGTAGTTGATGAAGATGGCAACTGGCAACCGCATTACAATGAACTTATGAAAATAGACGTATCTGGCGCTGGTACTTTTTTAGCTTCGGGAAATGGAGACCCAACCAACTTACAACGTTTAACTGCCCCTGAGAGGAATTTTTATAACGGAAAAGCTGTTGTTTTTATAAAAGCTACCTCTAAAGGAAGCATCAATTTAAAAATAACAAGCAACGATTTTTTAGCTAAAAACCAGACTGTAACAGTAACACCATAAAAATGGCATCAAATTTTAAAACTACAGAAATATCGGACCCTAGGTTTGAATCAGATAATTTAAGGTTTATAACTGTCAAAACTAAAAACTTAAAAGGGAGAGGAGATATTTGTTTATATGTTCCTAATGTAGAATTGCCTAAAGATACCCCCTTAGTTATTTTAATGCATGGTGTATATGGTAGTGCTTGGATATGGTCTCAAAAAGCAGGAGTACACCGTACGGCCCAAAAAATGATTGAGAGCAAAACCATAAAGCCAATGCTAATTGCAATGCCTTCTGATGGTTTATGGGGAGATGGATCTGCCTATTTACCACATAATTCTCTAGATTTTGAAAAATGGATTGCAGAGGATGTTATAACTGAAGTAAAAGAA
>CALHVB010000150.1 GCA_938039345.1 uncultured Sediminicola sp. | reverse complement strand
AATCCTCCATTAAATAATACAGATTGGGTTAAAGGCGATAAAACAGCACTAATAGGAGTTTTACTTAACGGTATGGCAGGAGAAAAAGTAGATGGTGAAATTTACAGTAACGTAATGGCTTCCCATAAATTTTTAAAAGATAAAGAGATTGCAGATGTTTTAACATATGTACGTTCTAATTTTGGTAATAATTATGAAGCCATTTCTGCTAATGAAGTAAAAGAAGCTAGAGAAAATAACAAAAAAGAATAATTTTTTTTACCATATTTAAAGCGCCTTTGTTTAGTAAACAAAGGCGCTTTTTTATTCATTTTCATCTTCAAAAAAGGTATCTGCATAACGAGTGTTACCGTATTTTAAATTCCAATCGGCAGCTGTTTTTAGTAGTAGTTCTTTTTGCTTCGCTATTTGTTTTCTAAGTATTGCTATTTGTGTGCTGTCTTGTCTTTTTTTAGGGTTGCTATAGTTTAATGATTTAGATAAACTTTTATTCCATTTTACATAAATAGATTTTTTATTAAAATCATTTTTAAAAGTAGATAGGTATATAGAAAGCTTTTCATAGCTTAGGTAAGAATATATGCGTTGTTCTGTTACTTTTTCAGTAGTCTTAAACTGTTTAATGTCTTTTTTAATCGTGTGTAGTATATGATTAACAATTAAAGCGTAATCTTCTTTTTTTATCTTATATAGAGTAGCAAAATCTTTAAACTTTAATAATTTGTAGAGGATTTCATTGGTTTTTTTAGTTACTAGTTCTTGCTTAATGGGGTAATCTGCTAAAAGAGCTTTTAGGTTGTTGTATTCTTCACTAATAACATCATCTTCAAAAGTTACAAAAGTAAAATTATCGTTTATGTAATTGTAAATAGGTTTTATTTTGCGGTAAATAGCAGCAGAAGTTTCTACATTTAACCTTTGCTCTTCTATAGAGTTAGCTGCTTTAATATTTTCTAAATACGCAATACAGGTATTTATATCTACATGTAGTTGTTCATTAAATGTATATTTGCCAAGGTGCACATGTCTTTTTTGCGCGCCTACACTAGTGCTGTATAATGCAATAAAGCATATGCAACATAAGATAAATATGTGGTTATTTTTTAATAAAGAAAACATAAAATCACCTCTGTTAAAAAAGAAGTCTTTTTCTTACTTTTTAATATAACGAAGTAGTTTGCGTTTTATTTTAAAAACAAAAAAGGACCGCTACATAGGTGGTCCTTTTGTATATTAATATTTTAGCTTTTGTTAATTTGTCTTTTTGTTTTTCTTCATACGTAAGTCAAAAAATTCTACCATTAGAGAAAAAGCAATGGTAAAGTATAAGTACCCTTTTGGTATAGTTCCTACTTCATTTCCAAATATGGACAGGTGAGATAGGTGAGCAGCTTCTGCAACAAGCATAAAACCAATAAGTATTAAAAAAGATAAACCTAATATTTGTACAGATGGATGTCTGTTAACAAATTCACCAACAGGATTTGCAAACAACATCATTATTACCACAGATATAATTACGGCAACAATCATAATAATTAATGCGTCATTTGGGTTAGGAGATATGCCATTAGTCATTCCTATAGCGGTAAGTATAGAATCAAAAGAAAAAACAATATTTATAACTGTTATTTGTATAATAGCATTTTTTAAAGTGTTAGATCTAGCTTTAGTAACTTCTCTTTCATCATGTCCTCTGTCTTCAACTTTTTCATGAATTTCCTTAGTACTTTTATACAGTAAAAAAAGCCCCCCAGCAAAAAGAATTAGTGCTTGCCCGCTAATACCACCATGAATCCAATCATTCTCTATAATCCAAAAAGGCTTTTTCATGGATGTAAGTAAAGAGATACCAAACAAGAGAACAATACGAAAAACCATGGCCAATATTAAACCTATATTGGTAGCCTTTTTACGGGCATTTTTCTCTAGTTTACCTGCAGCAATAGAAATAAATATAATATTATCTATACCTAAAACAATTTCTAAAAAAGTTAGTGTTAATAATGCAATCCATGCATCTGGATTAGTGAAAATTTCAAACATAATTATTCTATTTTTATAGCAGTACCTTTAGATTTTTTACTATCTCCAACAACGTTATACTCAAATGTATATGATTTTTTAGAAGTTGTCAATATTTTTATATGAATAGACTTTTCTTCAGCTTTATTTTTTGGTTTTATTTTTTTTATAATGTATTCACAATCATTAATCCAGCGAACAGAAGAGGTATCACTTTTACCATTAAAATAATCAATTTCGCTTTTACCGTTTCGAATGAATAACGTTTTTTCTTCTTTGCCGTTTATAGTAGAAGAAAATGAGAATTTACCGTTTTTAAAGTCTTTGCAATTTCTTTCGGGTTGATAACAAGAAAAAAACAATAGTAATGAAAAAGATAAGAGTATATTTTTTATCATAACTACAAAGAAAAGAAATAAGTTTTAGTTGTTATTACAAAGCAACATTAAAATCAGGAATAAAAAAAGGCTAGCTATCTAAATTAGTTTCATAAGCCTTAAAACTACCGTCTGTGTAGAAAATAATAATTTTCTGAATAGATTTATCATTATCAATAGTAGATGCTATTTTAACTGGTGCAGGCGTATTTATTTCTTCTTTAGGAAAAGGTATCGTTTGTTTATCTAAAATATTTTTTTCTTTAGAAATAGGAGGAGGTGTACTTTCTGTTTTGCTAGTAGCAGGAAAAGTTCCTTTTCCATTTAATAACCAATAAAGGTTTACATCCGGAAAATTAGATATTACTTTCATAACAAATTCTAAACTTGGTTTATTACGACCAGATAAAATGTGTGATATACTGGAGCGCTGTACGCCAATTTTATCTGAAAAAGCAGAAGCAGATAATCCATAATATTGGATAATTTTTTCTAATCTATTTATGAAGTCTTCTGTGTTTACCATTGTATACAAAAGTAAACAAAAAAACAATAAACATATCAAAAAAAGGTGAAACTTATATACAATATGTGAATTTATAGTTTATATAATGAAATGTAAGTTTCTAGTTTTAAGAATTTTAATATATTTGATTTATATGCATGTGCATTTTGTATACATTATTGCTAGTTATGAACAATTATCCGTTTACAAAAGTCAATTTTAAATGTATACAATTGTAAATTTTATTGTTTACAATTGTTATCTTTAATGATGTTACTTTTGTAAACTTTAAAATAAGCCTAATATATGTCAGAGTTAAAAACCGATTACAATCAGATAAAAGAAAAAGCTGTTACAGGAAGGTATGTAACTAATAAAGATGTCTTTCCTTTTTTAAATAAAGTAGCAAAAGATTTTCCTGTAGAAAAAATTGGAACTTCGGTTTTAAGTAAGGATATTAAAATAATTACATTAGGAACTGGTAAAAAGAAAGTTTTAATGTGGTCTCAGATGCATGGTAATGAATCTACAACAACAAAAGCTGTATTAGATTTTATAAATCTTTTAAATAGCTCAGATGAGCTAGCTTCTTTTATAAAGGACAATTGCACTATAAAGATAATACCTATTTTAAATCCTGATGGAGCGGAAGCATATACAAGAGTAAATGCTAATGCTATAGATTTAAATAGAGATGCACAAGATAGGAGTCAGCCAGAAAGTGTTGTTTTAAGAAGTGTTTATGATAGTTTTAAGCCAGATTATTGTTTTAACTTGCATGATCAAAGAACTATTTTTAACACAGCAGATATACCAAAGCCAGCAACAGTATCTTTTTTAGCACCTGCTCATGATCAAGAACGCACTATTTCTGCTACCAGAGCTATTAGTATGCAAATTATAGTAGCTATGAATAGTATGTTGCAAAAGCACATACCAGGTCAGGTAGGAAGGTATGATGATGGTTTTAATAGCAATTGTGTAGGCGATGCTTTTCAGATGTTAAATACACCAACGATACTTTTTGAGTCTGGGCATTATCCTGAAGACTATGAAAGAGAGCAAACAAGAGAATACATTTATAATTCTATAGTAAAAGGAGTAGAAGTTATTACTAAAAATACAATTCAGGAGTATAATGTAGGCGATTATATAACTATTCCGGAGAATAATAAGTTGTTTTTCGATATTTTAATAACTAATGCAGAACTTTTAGATGATTCTTTAGAAAAAAACACAAGTATTGGTGTTCTTTTTAAGGAAACTTTGGACGAAAATGAAATTAAATTTATACCAAGAATAGAAAAAACAGGAGACTTATCTGGTTTTTACGGTCATAAGTTGTACAATTGTTTAAACAATAAAGATGTAGAAAGCCTAAAAAAGCAGCAAGAACTACTTAAATTGCTAATTATAGATTAAACAAACTTGTTGTAAAACTTAATTTTTTGCATTTTTATCAAAAAAAAACAATATTTGTTATATTTAATTTGATAAATTGTTATTTTTGACTAAAATTTGAATAATAAGATGGGTAAAGTAAAATTAGACGAGATAGATCATCAGATTCTGGATATGTTAATAGATAACACCAGAACACCATTTACAGATATCGCTAAAAAACTTTTAATTTCTGCGGGTACTGTACATGTAAGAGTTAAAAAAATGGAAGAAGGCGGAATTATAAAAGGTTCTTCTTTAACTTTAGATTACGTTAAATTAGGATATGCATTTATAGCATACGTTGGTATATTTCTAGAAAAAACACACCAAACTAAGTTTGTTTTAGAGCGTCTTAATCAAATTCCTTTTGTAACTGTAGCACATATAACTACAGGAAAATTTAATATTTTCTGTAAAATTAGAGCAAAAGATACAAACCATGCTAAAAATATCATTTTTAAAGTAGATGATATTGATGGAATAAGTAGAACAGAAACTATGATTTCTTTAGAGGAGAGCATAAACGATAAAAAGCGTTTAATGCACACAATTTTTAACGAATTGTAATAAGAAAGCATAAGTTTAATAATAATTTAATCCTAATTAGATATTTTCTAGTTAGGATTTTTTACTTTAATACTTTAAAGCCATTATTTTTTTTTAATTATGAAAACATCTGAACTTAAAGATACAGCATACAATTCTTATTATAAGCCATATGTTTTGGCATTAGGAGAAGTAGAGTTAAATGAAGAATTAGAAAACGGTATGAATAATTTTATTCATCTGTTAAATAAAATTCCTGAAAGTAGATATTCATATGCCTATGAGGAGGGTAAATGGACAATTGCTGAAGTAATTTTACATATTATAGATACTGAAAGAGTTTTTCAATACAGAGCATTGTGTTTTTCTAGAAATGATAAAACAAAATTACCTGGTTTTGAGCAAAATGATTATGCATTAGAAAGTAATGCTAAAAATAGGAGTAAAGCGAGTTTAATTAATGAATATACTGCTGTTCGTAAATCTACAATAGCATTATATAATTCTTTTAATGAGGGAACATTACAACGCACAGGCAATGCTAATGATTCTATTACAAGTGTGGGAGCACAAGGCTTTATATTAGCAGGGCATCAGGCACATCATAAGAAAATTATTGAAGAAAGATATGTGTAAGTTAATCTAACATAGATTTACTCTCGTCAGTATCTTCGTCCAATGGCTTTTCTAATTCAAATAAGGACTTTTTGGAGGTCAATTCTTTTTCTATAGACTCGTCAAAGTTTGAAAAGAAATCAGATAAACTCTTACTTATTTTTACTAAATAAATAATGTCATCTGTTTTTACTTCAACAGCTTCTATAATTTCTCCTTTTAAATTTTTAAAAGAAATAATATCACTATCTCCATACCCATGTGGGTAAGATTCTATTAACAAGTTAGCTACTTCGTGGCTTAGTTTTTTGTAATCTACAAGTTTTCGTAACATAATAGTTTGGTTGTATGTGAGTAATACTACTAAACTATATATTTTTTAAATTGAAATTTGTAAAGAGTTGTAAAACAGCCTTTTTTAGTAGGTGTAACTCTTATTCTTTGTAGTAAGCAAAAGCATCTAAAAATAAATCATTAGGCACTTTAACATCTATTGCAGGTTCTCCTATAGAATTTAACAATACAAAATTAATATTACCATGAGAATTTTTCTTGTCAAACTTTAATAATGATAATATATTATCAATATCATTACTAGAAAAATCTACTTTTTTATACCTATTTAAAAAGGTTGTTTTTATATCTTCTAGCGTATCTTTAGATAAACCTGTTAGTTTATAAGAAAGGTAGCCTTCTAAAATCATTCCAACAGCAATAGCTTCGCCATGCAATAATAAGTCATGGTCTTTACTTTCTAGAAAGTAAGATTCTACAGCATGCCCTAACGTATGTCCATAATTTAATATTTTACGTATGTTTTGTTCAGTTGGGTCTTGTAAAACAACCTTATTTTTTATAAGTACAGAAGTGTAAATAAAACTTTCTGCTTCTGTATAATTAGTAACAGCTTTTAAATCTTTCCAATACGCAGCATCCTGTATTAAACCATGCTTTAGCATTTCTGCAAAACCACTGTTTAATTGTCTATCTTCTAATGTTTTTAGAAAATCTGGAATTATCATTACCATTTCTGGCTGATTAATGACTCCTACTTGGTTTTTTAATGCACCTAAATCTACACCAGTTTTTCCTCCAACAGAAGCGTCAACCATGGCTAATAATGTTGTAGGTACATTTATAAAATTAATGCCCCTTTTAAAAGTAGATGCAACAAAGCCTCCTAGATCTGTTAGTACACCGCCGCCAACATTAATCATTATACTTTTTCTATCAGCATCTAATTCTGATAATACTTCCCAAACTTGTGTGCAAGTTTGTATGTTTTTATTAACCTCACCAGATTCTATTTCAATAATTTCAAATGCATAGTCGCCTGCAATTTCTGCCATAAACTGTGGTAAACAGTTTTCATGTGTATTTTCATCAACTAAAATAAAAACCTTAGAATAATTAGATGTTGCAAGGTGATTATTTAATGCCGCATATGCATCTGCGTTAAAATGTACATCGTATGTAGAAGTAGTAATAGATTCCATTATGTTGTCTTTAATAAGCTGCAAAATAAAGGTTATTTTTAATTATAAAATAGTGTTTCAATAGTTATATTTGGTTGAAGGTTAAATTTATTGCCGATGAATACAATTTTTGAAGATACTAGCACTGCTTTTGCCTTAAAAACCGACTCGGAATTAGAGCGTGCTTATTTTTTGTTTAAAATGATAGCTAATGAGCCTTTGGTTAGAATAGGTACAGCGGTAACTAATTTTGCTATAAAAGCGCATTTGCCGGTAGAAAGATTAATACGCGCTAGTGTTTTTGACCATTTCTGTGGTGGAGTAAGCGAAAATGATTGCTTACCCATAATAGATAAGATGTACCAGAAAAAAGTATGTGCTGTTTTAGATTATTCGGTAGAAGGCAAGGAAGATGAAGTTTATTTTGATGCAACTCTAGATAAAATTATTCATATTTTAAATTTTGTAAAGGAAAAAGAGGCGATACCATTTGCTGTTTTTAAGCCTAGTGGTTTTGGTCGTTTTCAGCTATTTGAAAAAATAAGTGCAGGAAAAAAACTTTTAGAGAACGAGCAAGAAGAATGGGAGCGCGTTAAAACACGTTTTCATACCGTTTGTAAAAAAGCTTATGAGTTAGATGTTGCTTTATTAATAGATGCTGAAGAAAGCTGGATGCAATCTGCTGCAGATGATTTGGTATTAAAAATGATGCGTACTTATAATAAGAAAAAAGCGGTAGTTTTTAATACTTTGCAAACGTATAGATGGGACCGGTTAGATTATTTAAAGTTAATGCACAATGAAGCTTTAAAAGGTGGATTTAAAATTGGAATAAAAATAGTACGTGGTGCATATTTAGAAAAAGAAAATACTAGGGCAGAGGAGCTTAAATACCCTACGCCTATATGTGCATCTAAAAAAGCAACAGACGATAATTTTAATAAAGTGTTATTGTATATGATAGCTAATATTGATGTTATTTCAACTTTTGCAGGTACCCATAACGAAGATAGTTGTTATAAATTAGTACAGTTATTAGAAAAAAACAATATTAAAGTAAATGATAACCGCATATGGTTTGGGCAGTTGTATGGAATGAGTGATCACATTTCTTACAACCTTTCTGCTAAAGGATATAATGTTGCTAAATACTTGCCTTTTGGTCCTGTAAAAGATGTTATGCCTTATTTAATTCGTAGGGCTGAAGAAAACACTTCGGTTGCCGGACAAACAAATAGGGAGTTAGAATTGCTTAAAAAAGAAAGAAAACGAAGAAACCTTTAATTAAGCGCTTCAATAAGTATTTTGTTATTACAGCTTTTTATTTTTAGAGTCGCAGTCTTGTCATTTAAATCATTTTCTATAAAATAAGTTTTGCAAGGCTTAGATTCGGTATCACTTTTTCCAAAATCTACATCGCCATCTAATAAAAACTGATTTATTTGCAGGGAATCAATTTGCTTTTCCCTTATAGCATTTTGTATATCATTTGAATAGGATAATTTTTTAGAGCGTAAATCTTTTAAAACTCTACAATTAGGTAAGTAACAGAAAGATACACCTGTTTCTTCAGATTTTTTCTTTAAGAAAATAGAAAGAAAAATTAAACCAATTGCTAAACCAAAAAGGTAAAAGCCAAGTCGCTTTACAAAAGCCATAAATTAAAAAATAAGAAAGTTAATATCGTTATAAGAAAGGTCGAACCATTCTCCAACAGATTTGTTTGTAAGTATACCGTGGTACATATATAGCCCGTTTCTAAGACCTTTATCAAAACGCAATGAATTTTCTAGTCCGCCATCTTCCCCAATTTTTAGGAGATAAGGCGTAAAAATATTACTAATAGAGACCGATGCTGTTTTTGGGTATCTAGAAGGTATATTGGGTACGGCATAGTGAATAACCCCATACTTTTCCATAGTAGGTTTGTCATGGCTAGTGACTTCACTAGTTTCAAAACAACCACCCATATCTATACTAACATCTATAATTACAGCACCTTTTTTCATATGCTCTACCATAGTACTAGAAACTACAATTGGAGCTCTATCTTTACCTCTTGTGGCACCAATAGCAACATCGCATCTTTTTAGTGCTTTTAATAAGTTTTTTGGCTGTATGGTAGATGTGTATACTGTTTGCTTAAGGTTGGTTTGTATGTTACGTA
>CALHVB010000149.1 GCA_938039345.1 uncultured Sediminicola sp. | reverse complement strand
ATCATTATCAATTTCTACATCTATTTCCTCACTATCTGTTATAATTTTAAATGCTTGTATTATATTTTCTGGACTCTTTTCTTTAATAATTTTAGCCTCATATATTTTCTCACTACCATCTTCTGCCGTTACTGTAAATTTTATTGTATTATCCTCTATAGATTTAATTGATAATGGATTGGGGATTATTTTTGCTCCTTCAGATATTAAAACTTCAAAATCTACATTATCTAGGGTTACATCATAAGGAACATTAATTAGAATTTCAGAATTTTCAATTTTTACTTCAAGATTAATATCGTTTGATGTTATTTTAAATGCAGTAATACTATTTTCATTATTTAGGACTTCTGGATCTGAAAGATCTTCACATGAAAAAAAGAATACAATAAAGGTAAGTAGAAAAAATAATCGTTTAATAAATAGATGCATATGGTATGTTTGGTATTATTAATTAAAACACAAACATAAAATAATTATTCTTTTTTACGATATAAAATCGATAAATAACCTACATTTTAAAGAGTAAAAATATTATCTAAAAACAATACCGCATAAGCTATGTTAATAAGTATTATGATAACTCTAGTTCTCCGGAAGCATTTATAGTATACTCAAAATAAAACCACTTTTTTTTATCCGATGGTTCTTCTATTTTAAATGCCGTTATTAAACGTTCTCCGTCTGTTTTTACATAAATAGCACCATACACAGCTACATTATTTTTAGAAAGTTCGTTTACTTGCTCTTGTATTATTTTCTTTAATTTTTCTGTAGATTTAATAGATAACTTTTCTAAGTTTTTATGTAATTTTTCTACCAGTTTTTTATCTTCTTTTTCTCTTGTAGAACGCTGTAGTTCAGTAGATAACAAAACAGGAGATTCTCCTCTACCACATTTACCTAATCTCCCTAATAAATCTGGTCTTGGATGCACATGACCTTCCTCATCGCCTGATGAGATTACAAAACACGCAGGGTTTACCGTTTCCATAAATTCATCGGTTACATCAGAAGCTCCATGGTGACACACTTTCATTATTTCCGCTTCAAACCAATTTTTAGCATCTTTTATCATTTTTTTTGATGCATCACTTCCTTTTCTAGGGAACCTCTTAATCCCTGTATAATGTTTAAGTAAAAACTTTTCTGCAGGTTTGTTTAAATCTCCTCCAAAGAATATCTTATAATTTCCATAGTGCAATCTTAATAGTATAGAATGTCCGTTTTTTGTTTTACCGTAACTACTTATTTTTCGTAACCTTAGATTACCATTGGCATCTGGCTCTACTACTGGCCCCAGTACCTCTATACTATAACCTCTATTGTTAGATGGTGCAAAACCAGGCATATATCTTCTACCATTTTCATGTGTACTATGGTTTGTATCTGTAGAAAGCATTTTGAATTCCTTAATTTTTGGGTTATTTAATGCATGATGCATTACCCAAGGGAAGACAAACTTTCCTAATTTATTTTTATCGCTGAAATGAAGTTCTATATCCGATTTTGATGTGGCTAAATCTGTAATATACTTAACATTAGTAATAGGGTCTGGTACCAAACCACCTACTTTTTGAAACTGCCCACTCACAGGGCGTTCTACTATTCCATTTTGATAAATAGTATTAAAGCCAACATTAGTATCTTCAAACAAGGATTTAAATCCTAAATAATGATCCATATCGGGGTGTGTAATAATAGCAGCATCAAACTGAAATCCACGATAGGCTTTAAATCTTCCGTGTAAAAAGCGCTGCATATGATCACCTTCTCCTGCATCAATAACCATTATACGTTCATCTGCTCCTATTTCCGGTGTTATTAATACTGCACCATCTCCTTGCGCAACATCTAAAAATATAATTTCTAAAGGCCGCTTATCCGTGGTTTGTTCTTCTTTGATATAAAGGGTTTGAGCATCCGCAGATTTTGGTGCCCATTTTACAGCTAAATAGCCATGAGAAATGTTTAAAGCAGAAAAATCATGATTCTCATCTATAGAAAGCCAATCTCCCCAGAGTACTTGCCTGGCTACTACTAGCTTTTGTGTTTTCTTATTGTATTTGTATAAACATACTTTCTTTCCCTTTTTTCCTAAATCTACAAACTTGTGTGCCATTACCTTAAATTTTCAATGATGTATATAGGGGGAATGTTTCATCACTAAAAATAAGAAAAAATAAGGCGTATCACATATTATATTATAGTTAATTCTTACATTTTATTAAGTTAAAAGTTTCAACTAAAAATTACACAAAGCTTAATTTATCAAAACTAGCATTTAATACTGTTGTGTCATCTACTGCTAACCAGTTGTTAAGAATAGTAGCATAAATACTTCTAAAATCTACAGTATATTTTAAATCGCCATTGGCATCTAAATTCATTAAATCAGGGGTTTCATTATAAACTCCTGATTTTTTTAATGCCCCACTAATTATGGTAATATTATTTGCCGTACCGTGGTCTGTACCTCTACTAGCGTTTTCTTTTACTCTTCTACCAAATTCTGAAAAAGTAAGAATTAGAGTATCTTTAAATCTATTATTAGCTTTTAAATCTTTGACCAAAGCACCTACCGACTCCGAATAATTTTTTAATAACCTATCCTGACTTCCTTTTTGGTTTACATGACTATCAAAACTCCCCAAAGAACTGTAATATACCCGTGTTGATAATCCTGAATTAATAAAATTTGCAATTTCTTTTAAATTTTTACCAAAAGCATTATTAGGGTATGTACTCTTAACTTCAAAAATTTTAGATGTTTCTTTTATATAAGAAGCAGAAGAATAGGTTTCTAACATTGTTTTATACAAATAACCTTGATTATCTTCTGTTAGCATTTCTTTATCCGAATTTAAGGCTACTTCTTTAAAAAAAGCTTCTCGTGTATTTTTATATAAAAAATTAGCATCGGTAAGGGCTATACCATTCATTTTATTCCCTTTTAAAGCTAAGGATAAACCTGAGTTAACTTCTATGGCATCATAAGGATTATTACAATTAGCATCTAAATACCTTCCTATCCAACCTGTACTAAGATACTCATTAGCACCACTACCTGTATGCCATATATCTGTGCTTCTAAAATGAGAACGATTAGGATTTGGATACCCTACATTATTTATAATACTTACTTCTCCTTGGTCATATAATTCAGCTATTTCTTTAAGGTTGCTATTAAAAGCTAAATTGTCTTGTATTTTTATAGTCTCAGTAGCTGTCTTTGCTATTTGAGGTCTTAATCTATAGTAAATATCATTATTAATGGGTACAATAGTATTTAAACCATCGTTACCTCCAGATAATTGAATAATAATTACATTTTTATAGCCAGATAACTTATCGGGTGTTAAGAACTCCATACTCTTTAAAAAAGAAGGCACTAGAGTCATCCCCGAAGCAAATATTGAATTCTTTAAAAAATCTCTCCTTTCCATAATTCGTTATTTTAACAAAGTTGATATTCTGGTAGGCTTAATAATTTAACTACATAACTTTTAACCGATAAGTATTCTGCATCTTTGATTATCTTTTGAGCTGTACTAGATAATCTTGGTTGAATTAAAAATGATGCTATTTTTTCTTTGTTTTCTGTTTCTAAAGAAGATAAAAATAAATCCCAATCGGCAGTTACTTTATTGTTTTTAGAAAGCCATGCGGCTTTCCTTTTTTTCTTTTGCATCATCATACTATCACCTGTAAAATCCTCGGTTATTACACCTCCATTTAATGCCATGGAAGCTAGTTTAATACGTAACATTAAAGTAGAACTATCTATCCAATACTTACCTCCAGGCCAACCTGCAACATTTGGAGGGTTAAAAATGGTCTGATTTAATTTGTTCTGTAAAAACATTAACGTTTTAGGCTTATTAAAAACAATCTTAAATTGTCTACTTAAGCCTGTAATTAAATCTATAGGCGATTTAATTAATACTCCTATATTTTTAGACTCATAGAAATTATCACTCCTAAATATAGCTTTTAAGAGTATACTTATATTATAACCAGAATTGTAAAATATTTGGGTTAATTCATTAACATTTGCCTCATCTAACTCATCATTAACCAAGTATTTGTATATTTTCTGAGTTATATATTTAGCTGTTTGTTGTTTAGATAACAATATTTTTATAACATCTTCTCCAGTAAAATTTCCTGTTTGCCCTAGAATAGTTTTTGTTTCGTAATCGTGTACATTTTTTCTAAAAACAAACTCAACTTTTTTATGAACTCCCCAACCCGTAAATGCTCTTGCTGCTTCTTTTATATCTTTTTCTGTATAACCATTATCTCTACCTAAAGTAAAGAGCTCCATTACTTCACGAGCAAAATTTTCGTTAGGACTCTTTTTCTTATTTTGCTGGTTATTTAAAAAAGTAATCATTGCAGGCGACTTAGAAACTTGCATTAATAAATCTCCAAAATTGCCTAAAGCATTTTTCCTTATAATATTATGTAATTGAAGTACTCCTTTAATATTTACGATACGTACCGAAAAATGATTGGTAAAAAATAAGGTCATTTTTTCTCTTAAAACCGCTTCTGTAGTATGTAATTGGCGGTTCCAAAGAATATTTAACTCTTTTATTTTTTCTCGTTGTAATTTACGTTTCTCCCTCTTTTCTTCTGCAGTTGCGTCTTTAGAATAATTTTCTATTTCCGAAAAATCTATATTTAGCTCATTAATAGGTTTACTGTTCTCGAATAAACGATGAATTATTTTTTCTTTAGATAGTTTACGAATGCTACTAAGTTCAGGATTAGTAATACCAAAACATGCTCGCCAATAAAGGTGTTGTATTTCTTTATCTGATAACTTAGTTTTCATAATTAAATCGCATTTAGTTCTAAGACTGTAACTTAGAAAAAAAGTTTAATTGTAAAATACAAAAAAACAAGTTTATCATTTCATATAAGAAATACTAAACCTTATACCATTGCTAAAAAATCATCTTCAGAAATAATATCAATATTTAAAGTCTCTGCTTTGGTACGCTTACTAGGTCCCATTTTATCTCCTGCTACTAAATATGTAGTTTTAGAAGATATAGAAGAGCCTACTTTACCCCCATTATCTTCTATTAACTTTTTAAGTTCGTTCCTACTTACTTTTTCGAACACACCAGAAACTACAAAGGTTTTACCTTTTAAAGTTTCGGTCTGGTTTAATAGTTTATCTGCAGAAAGCTCTAACTGAAGCTTATATTCTT
The DNA here is from genome assembly GCA_938039345.1 of uncultured Sediminicola sp. Next base: position 24,950 of record CALHVB010000149.1, on the reverse strand, counting down.
TTAAACGAGCTATCGTCTCTAGGTTTTTTTCATTCTTAAAAAACTCTATAACACTTTGTGCTATACGCTCTCCTATTTCGTCTACTGCTACTAACTCTTCTTCAGATGCTGACATTAAAGCATCAATATTTTTATAGGCTTTGGCTAATTTTTTAGCAACCGTTTCTCCTACAAATCGTATTCCTAAAGCAAATAATACACGCTCAAAAGGTATGGCTACAGAAGCAGCTACACCATTTACTAAATTCTCTGCAGATTTCTCTGCCATACGCTCTAAAGGCAATACTTGCTCTTTAGTTAAAGTATATAAATCTGCATAATTTTTTATTAAGCCTTCTTTAAACAATAGTTCTACTGTTTCTCCTCCTAAGCCTTCTATATCCATGGCTTTTCTAGAGATAAAATGCTGTATTCTACCTGTTATTTGTGGCGGACAACCATAAAAATTAGTACAGTAATGCTTTGCATCTCCTGCTGTTCTTACTAGTTCTGTATGGCATTCTGGACAGTGCGTAATATATTTTGTAGGTGCAGATGTTACTGGGCGCTTTTCTATAGCAACACCAACTATTTTAGGTATTATTTCTCCTCCTTTTTCTACAAAAACAGTATCGTTTTCTCGGATATCTAATTTTTCTATTTGGTCTGCGTTGTGTAATGATGCTCTTTTTACCGTAGTTCCTGCTAACAGTACTGGTTCCAAGTTAGCAACAGGTGTTATAGCTCCTGTACGCCCAACTTGGTAGCTAATTTCATTTAAAACTGTAGATACTTGTTCTGCTTTAAACTTATAAGCCATTGCCCATCTGGGAGATTTAGACGTATGTCCTAATTCTTCTTGGTGTTGTAAATTATTAACTTTTATAACCACACCATCTGTCTCGTAAGGTAAATCGTGGCGATGTATATCCCAGTATTCTACAAAGGCTAACACTTCATCTACCGACTTACAAAGCTTGGCTACTGTGGGTACTTTAAAACCCCAATTTCTTGCTTTTTCTAATACAGAAAACTGTGTTTCTACGCCTAATTTAGTCCCTGCTAAACTGTACAATAAACACTCTAAAGGACGTTTTGCTACCGCTGCACTATCTTGTAATTTTAAACTACCAGAAGCTGTATTTCTAGGGTTCATATAGGGTTCTTCCCCATTTGCAATTCGTTCTTCATTCATTTTAGCAAAACCATCAAAAGGCAATACTATTTCACCACGAATATCAAATTTTGGTGGATAATCTCCTTTTAATTGTAATGGAACAGATTTTATAGTTTTTATATTAGTAGTAACATCATCTCCCTGAAAACCATCGCCTCGTGTTACAGCTTTAATTAAAGTTCCTTCTTCATAAGTAAGGCTAATAGAAGCACCATCATATTTTAACTCACAGGTAAATTCTATAGCTACATCACCTAAGATTTTCTGAATTCGTTTTTCCCAATCTTCTAAATCTTCTTTAGAATAAGAATTATCTAACGAATACATACGGTGCTCGTGAACTATAGTATCAAAATTTTTAGTAATTCCGCCCCCCACTCTTAAAGTTGGCGAAGTAGCATCATAAAATTCTGGATGTTTAGCCTCTAAAGCCTGTAATTCTTTCAATTTCATATCAAAATCATAATCGCTTATGGTAGCATTATCTAACACATAATAATTATGATTATGTTCTCTTAATTCTGTTCTTAGGGCTTCTATTTGTTCTTTAGCACTCATTTAATTATTACTCTAATTTACTTTGTTTACCTATTTTAAACCCAAAACTCCCTTTAACATTCTATCGTTTCCAAACATATCTTTTCTAAGTTCAATTTCTACAAATTCAGCATCTACTAAAAGTTGCTTTGTTTCTTCTCCTAAATATTGATTAATTTCAAAATACAAAATTCCATTCAACTTTAGGTTTTCTTTTGCTAAATGTGTTATTTTTTTATAAAAAACCAAAGGATTTTCATCACTAACAAAAAGTGCAAAATCTGGTTCTTTCCCTGTTACATTTAAATGCATCATTTTTTTTTCTAACGCTCTAACATAAGGCGGGTTAGAAACTATTACATCAAACTTTTGTTGTAAATTATTTAATTGTAAGATATCTGCTTGTATAAACTCAATCTTTACCTTATTTTTCACTGCATTATCTTTTGCTACTTGTAAAGCTTCTTTAGATACATCTATGGCATATACTTTTACATTAGGCATATTTTTTGCCAATGAAATAGCAATACAAGCACTACCTGTTCCTATATCTAAAATATGTAATTCTTCTTTTTTATCCTTTGCTTCGGTTACAATCCAATCTACCAACTCCTCTGTTTCTGGTCTTGGTATTAAGACATTGCTATTTACTATAAACTCCAAATCATAAAAATGAGCTGTACCTAAAATATATTGTATAGGCTGATGTAAGACCAATTTAGATAAGCCTTTAAACAAAGGTTCTTCTTCTTCTTTAGAAATTACTTTCTGTGGTTCTAAAGCCAGTATAAAACGTTCTAGACCTAAATAATGCTCTATCATCATATAAAAAAAGCTATCTACCTCTGTACTTGGGTATAAAGTATCTAATTCTTTATGAAAAATAGTTTTAATCTCTTGTAATAACATATTAAAATAGTAAATCACCTTTATGAGTATACACAAGGCGTTCGCAAAAATAAATTAAAGCTTTGAGCTAAACCTCAGAGCATTTAAATCTCTATTATTGAGTAAATCTTAAAATAGCAATTTAGTTGTTTTAAAGTCCTATTTTTGTGCTGTGAAGATACATTAATTATACTCTTTATTGTCTATGAAAAATGTGATTTTATTTATTGCTGTGCTACTACTTTGTAATAGTTGTAAACTAAACAAAAAGCCAGAATTTATAGCTGTGGAAAATATTGATGTTGTAAAGGCAAATTTAAAAAGTGTAGAATTAAAAGCTGATGCAATTTTTAAAAACCCAAACAGTTTGGGCGGTACACTTTGGACCAATGACATTGAAGTTTTTGTTGATGATAAATACATGGGAACTGTTACTGCCGAAGAGTTTAAAGTGCCCGCAAAAAAAGAATTTTCTATTCCGTTAACCATTAAGTTTTCTGCTTCTAAAATTATTGAAAATAATAAAGGAAATTTACTTTCTTCTATTTTAAAACAAGTATTAGAAAAAAAAGTTGTTGTAAACTTAAAAGGAGACTTAGGCTATAAAGTGGTTGGGTTTACATCTAGTTACGCCATAGACCATACCGAAGAAATCATTATAAAATAAGTGAATAAACACGAGCAATACATACAACGAGCTTTACAGGTAGCAAAAAATAGACTAGGTACCACTTTTCCTAACCCTATTGTTGGTGCTGTTATTGTTTATAATGATTATATTATAGGCGAAGGATATACAAGCCCTTACGGTGGTAACCACGCAGAAGTAAACGCTATTAATGCTGTAAAAGACAAATCTAAATTATCTAGTGCTACTATATATGTTACCTTAGAACCTTGCTCTCACTACGGTAAAACCCCACCTTGTGCAGATTTGATTGTAAAACATCAGATTCCGGAAGTGGTTATTGGTACTTTAGACCCACATGATAAAGTAGCAGGAAAGGGGGTGAAAAAATTAAAAGATGCTGGCTGCAACGTATTAGTAGGTATTCTAGAAAACGAATGTAAAAAACACCACCAACGTTTTTTAACCTTTCAGCAAAAAAAACGACCTTATATTGTATTAAAATGGGCTGCAACTAAAGATGGGTTTATAGCGCCAGAAAAAAAGAAAAGAAAAGAAAACCCAGAACCCTTTTGGATTACCAATACACTTTCTAAACAAAGAGTACATCAATGGCGCAGCCAGGAACAAGCAATATTAATTGGTACAAATACCGCACTAGAAGACAACCCTAAACTAGATGTAAGGCATTGGAAAGGAATTTCTCCTATTAGAATAGTATTAGATAAAGATTTAAAAATACCAAAGGAATATCATATTTATGATAACAGCGTACAAACTATTATAATTACTGATATAAAAAACACTAAAGAAAGCTTTCCTAATGTTTCTTATGAAGGCATTGATTTTACTACTGATATAGCTACTCAAATTTGTTCCGTTTTACACAAGAGAAACATTGTAAGTGTTTTTATAGAAGGAGGTTCTAAAACATTGCAAACCTTTATAGGTGCTAATTTATGGGATAAGGCTAGAGTTTTTACAGGACAGTCTACCTTTACAAAAGGTATAAAAGCACCGAAACTAGAAGGGAAATTAGCATCTATTGAATTTTTAAAAAAAGATATTTTAAATACGTATATAAATGATTAAAAACATCATTTTTGATTTTGGTGATATTTTCATCAATTTAGATAAAACAGCTACACCAAGGGAAATGTCAAAATTTGGGTTTACAAAAATGACACCACAGATAGAAGAAATAGCCCAATCTTATGAAAAGGGTCTTATGAGTTCTAAAGATTTTATTTCTAAAATGAGTTCTATTTTCCCCAATGCCACAAACAACGAACTTTTGTATGCATGGAATGCTATTATTTTAGATTTTCCAGAATATCGTTTAGAGTTTTTAGAAGCTTTAGTTAGAGAAAATAAATATCGCCTTTTTCTTTTAAGTAATACCAACGAAATTCATATAGACGAAGTAATTCGTAAAATAGGCGCCGAAAAATTTAACCGTTTTAAAAACTGCTTTGAGCAATTTTATTTATCACACGAAATACATTTTAGAAAACCAAATGCAGATATTTATGAATTTGTATTAAATACCAACAATTTAATAGCTGCCGAAACTTTTTTTATAGATGATACCAAAGAAAATACAGATACTGCTGAAAAACTGGGTATAAAATGCTGGAATCTACAAGTAGGTAAAGAAGATATCATAAATCTTAAAAACAAAATTAACTAAATGTTAGATTTAGCGTTAAGTATATTATTTACCTCTTTGCTATTTGTTATTTTTAAACTATTTGCAGTTTACAAAGTACAAACATTATATGCTATAATAACAAATTATATTGTTGCTGGTGCTCTTGGTATATATTTATATAATGGTTCCGTAATTGTACAAGAACTCCCAAAAAAACCATGGTTTATAGGTACCATAGTACTTGGTATTTTGTTTATTTTAGTTTTCAATATAATGGCCAAAACTGCACAAATAGTAGGTGTTTCTGTGGCCTCACTAGCTACAAAAATGTCTTTAGTTATCCCCGTTGTTTTTGGCCTGTTTTTGTATAATGATACATTAGGCGTATTAAATACTTTAGGTATTATTTTAGCACTAGTTGCGGTATATTTAGCATCTATAAAACCTAAGGAGAAAGAAGTAACAATAGGCAAAGAAGCATGGGTATTACCAATATTAGTATTTATTGGTTCTGGTTTTATAGATACAAGTCTTAAATACCTTCAAGAAAAATATGTTGCAAATAAAGAGCTACCATTATTTTCAGCTATGGTATTTTTTGCAGCTGCTATTGTTGGAATTGTTTTTATACTAGCCAAAACTTTAAAAACTCCTTTAAAAGTAAACTTAAAAAACATAGTTGCTGGTATTGTATTAGGTATACCAAATTATTTCTCTATATACTACCTATTAAGGGCGCTACAGCATAAAAGCTTAAATAGCGCTTCTGTTTTTACCATTAACAATGTGGCCGTTGTTTTATTATCTACATTATTAGGAATTCTACTTTTTAAAGAAAAAATAAGTCTAAAAAATTGGTTGGGTATAGCCTTAGCTGTGCTTAGTATTATATTAGTAGCTTTCTTTTAATGGATATTAAAGATACCTACAAAACCATAGCAAAGCCTTCTGGAGAGATTCTTTTTAAAGAAAAAAAGAGCAAATTCTATGGATATGCCTTCCCTATCGCTAATGAAAGCGACATAAAACCTATTATTGAGCAGTTAAAAAAGAAACACCCAACGGCAAACCACGTATGTTATGCTTGGCAATTAGGAGTAACTAAAATACAATACAGAGCTAATGATGATGGAGAACCTAATAATTCTGCTGGTTTACCTATTTACGGACAAATACAGTCTTTTAAAGTTACCAATATATTAATAGCCGTAGCCAGAATTTTTGGTGGCACAAAATTAGGTGTAGGAGGTTTAATTAGTGCTTATAAAAATGCTGCTCTGTTAACATTAGAAAATACTCCTATAATAGAAAAAATATTAGAGCATCAATTCTCTATTTATTTTGAGTATGAACATATGGATAAAGTAATGCGAGTAATAAAACAACACCAACTAAAAATTATAGCTCAGAATTTAGAATTGAATTGCAATTACACTTTATCTGTTAGAAAACAAAAAATAAATGAAATTATGGCTATATTTTCGTCTATGCATTATTTAAAACTAAAATAAGTTCTTCAATCTATTTTATCTTTTGCATTAAAATTAATCTTTTATTTTTTCCAAAATATAATCTGGACATTTCATAGGTTTTCTAGTTTTTTCATTAACAAAAGCCAAATCTGTTGTTGCCTCTGCCAAAAGATTATTGGCTTCATTATAAATTTTATACTTAAAAGATATTTTAACTAAGGGCTTTTCTATTAAAGTAGTTTCCAATGTTAAAACGTCATCATAAAATGCTGATTTTCTATAATTTACGTTTAAAGCTACAACAGGTAATATAATTCCTTCTTCCTCCATAGTTTTATATGACACTCCAATGTTTCTAAGCCATTCTATTCTCCCCATTTCTAAGTACTGCGCATAGTTCCCATGGTATACAACTCCCATTTTATCGGTTTCTGCATAACGTACTCTAAAAGAAATCTTATTTAAATCCATGTTTTTTCAGGTAAAAATTATATATTTATTCGATTCAAAAATTGGTGTGGTGAACATGCGAAAAAAAAAGGGTAAAATCAATACCTTTTGATTTTTTTTTTAGAATTTTTGTTCACATATTTGTCATGATTATGACAACTAGTATAACCAACTAGCTTAATCGTGATAATTCAATCATTTTTACACTAACCAACAAAAACGAGACACTAAAAAATGAATGTTACTGCTACTACTGTATGGAATAATTGTTTAATGTTTATAAAAGACAACATACAACCGCAGGCATTTAAAACATGGTTTGAACCTATTAAACCCGTAAAGTTATCGGAGAACTCTCTAAGCATACAAGTACCAAGTAAGTTTTTTTACGAATGGTTAGAGGAGCATTATGTTAAACTTTTAAAAGTTTCTTTAACAAAAGAGTTAGGTGAAAATGCTAAACTTGTTTACATTATTAAAATGGAAAACACTTACGGTAACAGAGAACCTTTTACCGAAAAAATTCCAAGTTCTAATAGAGCAAGTGTTCCTGCACAAGAATTAGACGTTGCTATAAAATCTAAAAATCCAGAATTAAAAAATCCTTTTATAATTCCAGGAATTAGAAATATAAAAATAGAATCTCAGTTAAATCCTAATTACAGTTTTGACAACTTCTTAGAAGGAGACTCTAACAGGTTAGCACGTTCTGCTGGTATGGCTGTCGCCAACAAACCAGGAGGAACATCATTTAATCCTTTATTAATTTTTGGTGGTGTTGGTTTAGGTAAAACACATTTAGCGCATGCTATTGGTGTTGAAATTAAAGATAAATACCCAGAAAGAACTGTTTTATACATTTCTGCTGAAAAATTTACACAACAGTTTATAGAATCTGTTAAAAAGAATACTAGAAATGATTTTATTCATTTTTACCAATTAATAGATGTTTTAATTATTGATGATGTTCAATTCTTATCAGGGAAATCTGGAACACAAGATGTCTTTTTCCACATCTTTAACCATTTACATCAAAATGGCAAACAAGTAATTCTTACTTCTGATAAAGCTCCTGTAGACATGCAGGACATAGAACAACGCTTACTTTCTCGTTTTAAATGGGGACTATCTGCCGAATTACAAACGCCAGATTACGAAACTAGGATTTCTATATTAAAAAACAAGCTCTACAGAGATGGTGTAGAAATGCCAGAAGATATTATAGATTATGTTGCTAAGCACATTAAAACTAATATTAGAGAGCTAGAAGGTGCTGTAATATCTCTTATAGCCCAATCTTCTTTTAACAAACGAGAAGTTACTATAGAATTAGCACAACAGGTTGTAGAAAAATTTGTAAAAAACACCAAAAGAGAAGTATCTATAGACTACATTCAGAAAGTTGTTTCTGATTACTTTGAAATGGATGTTGCTACATTACAATCCAAAACAAGAAAAAGACATATTGTACAAGCTAGACAATTAGCTATGTTTTTTGCTAAAAAATTCACTAAAGCTTCATTGGCAAGTATTGGATCGCAAATAGGAAAAAGAGACCACGCTACCGTCTTACACGCCTGTAAAACAGTTGATAACTTAGCAGAAACAGATAAGCAATTTAAAAAGTACATAGAAGACTTAACAAAGAAATTCTCATAAATTATACAGAATGGTTACTAAAGTTTTAATGGTTTGCCTAGGAAATATTTGTAGGTCGCCATTAGCAGAAGGCATTCTTAAAAGCAAAGTAAATCCTAAAAAAGTTTTTGTAGATTCTGCCGGAACTGCTGGTTATCATGTGGGCAACAAACCAGACCCTAGGTCTATAGCCGTAGCAAAACATAATAATATTGATATAAGTCAACAATCTTGCAGAAAGTTTTCTGCTGCAGATTTTAAAGATTTTGACTTGATATATGTAATGGATAATAGTAATTACAATAATGTAATCTCACTTGCAAAAAGCGATGAAGACATTAAAAAAGTAAAATTATTATTAAGTGAAACTACGCTAAAAACAAAAGAAGTGCCCGATCCATATTATGATGCTGATGAAGGTTTTACAACTGTTTTTAATTTAATTAATAATGCTTGCGACCATATTGCTAAAAAACTGATATAATAATAGATGAATACGACCAAACCACTTGGAAAACTTTATTTAATCCCTACCACATTAGGAGATAATGCTCCTTTAGAAGTATTACCTATATCTATTAAAAGAGCTATAGAAAATATTGATTATTATATTGTAGAGAATGAAAAATCTGCACGTCATTTTATAAAAAAAATAAGTTCAGGGAAATCACAACCGAGTCTAAAGCTAGAAGTATTAAACAAATATACAGAACCAGAAATAATTCCAACCTTTCTTAATCCATGTTTAGAAGGACACGCAGTTGGTATTATATCTGAAGCTGGTTGTCCTGGAATAGCTGACCCTGGTGCCGATGTTGTTAAAATAGCGCATCAAAAAGGAATACAGGTAGTACCTTTAGTAGGGCCTTCCTCTATTTTTTTAGCACTAATGTCTAGTGGTTTAAACGGACAAAGCTTTGCCTTTAATGGTTATTTACCTATTGATGCTAGTGACCGAAAAAGTGCCTTAAAGAAGATGGAAAAAATATCTAGAGACTTAAATCAAACTCAGATATGTATTGAAACTCCATACAGAAACGATAAGTTATTTGCCGAAATTCTTAAAACACTTTCTCCAAACACCTTAGTCTGTATAGCCTGTGATATTACATTAGCTACAGAATACATTGCCACTAAAAGTGTTGCTGAATGGAAAAGAGAAACGGTAGATTTACACAAAAGACCTTGTATCTTTATAGTACACGCCTAATATTTTTGCACAAAAAAAGAGCTTTAGCGTTCTCACTAAAGCCCTTACTCATTTTCATAATATAATTAATCTTAAATTCTTGGATTTCTCTTTGGTGATATCGTTGATACATCATACCCAGAAAACTTTTTCATGTAATTAGATATTGCTGTACCATACGCATCTTTAACCTCGAAAGCTCCATAGGTTTTTAAATATTTTTTAACATTACCAGCACCTGCTAAATGTGCAGCTGCCAATATTCCCGATTCGGTTATCTCAATACCTTTAATATGCTTTCCTACAAATGCTTTAATATCCTTTCTTAAAATCCATTTGTTTCTTGCAATATTAATATCAAATAATTTTTCCTGTAATTTTGGTGTATTTAAAAATTCAGATGTATTGTACACTCCCATTAATTGTAGTGTAGTTACTCCAAACTGAAACTTACCCAAATACCCTAGAGTATTTACAGAAAAATAATTCCCTTGAGATTCTTTAAAAGCTAATGCTTCTTTAAAACCAGTGTATGTACTTCCTATAAATGGAGGCAATACTATTTCCGGGTTATAGCTAGTTTTGTTTTTGGGGAACAAAACTTTAGTAGGTTCTATTACTTTAAGAGCACTAGGCACTTCTGTTGTTGAAGTTAGGTTATACCTAAAACTCGTTAAAATAAAAATCATGATAAGTGGTATAATTACCCTTATCCATTTTCGCATATATTAGTTTTCTTAAGACTTACAATCAAAAAAATATAGATTAGCTTAAATTTCTACACCGCAAATATAGTGCTGTTTTTATTTTACAAAATTCTTTATAGCCTAAGATTTTCTAAAAAGTGTATGGTTTTTAGTTAAAATGTCTTAAAAGTCAGACAAAATACACTATCTCATAATTTTCTTACTGTTTATCCATCGGATGTACTGCTTTTTATTTCGGTTATGCTGCGCTAAAGTTTCGGCAAACATATGATATCCAAAATTCTTTACATCGGCTACAAAATAATAATAGTTATGTTTTTTAGCATTAAGTACAGCATCTATAGCAGATATATCTGGCATTGTAATTGGTCCAGGAGGGACTCCTGCGTATTTATAGGTATTATAAGGTGAGTCTAGCTCTAAATCTTTATATAAAACTCTTTTTATTACTTTATTAAAATCTCCCGAATGTAATTTTAAAGCATAAATAACCGTAGGATCTGCTTGTAATAACATTTTTTTACGTAATCTATTTAAATATAGTCCAGCAACTTTTGGTCTTTCATCTATTTTCGCAGATTCTTTGTGCACTATTGCCGCTAAAGAACCAACCTCTAAAGGCGTTAAACCTATTTTTTTTGCTTTTGCTAACCTAGTATCATTCCAAAATCTACGGTATTCTTTTAACATCTTATCACGAAATCCTTCAGGAGAAATATTCCAGTAAAAATCATAACTATTAGGAATATACATTGCCAGTTTAGTATTCTTATTAAAGCCATTATCCTTTAAAAAAGTAACATCATTAAATGCTTTTAATAAGGATACACTATCTGTTTCAATTTGCGCTGCTATTCTGCCTGCTAAATTTGCTAGAGTTTCTTGATTGTTGAATGCTACTCTTACAGGAATATTTTTACTTCTTAAAACACCAATAATTTCATTATTATTCATGTCTTTACTTATAGCATACTTCCCTCCTTTTATCTTATTAAGATATCCTTTTCTCTTAGCCGCTGCTTCAAAAGAATTTACATCTAACAGCAAAGGTTCTAAAATTGTTTTAAGCTCTTCTTTTGTTGTATTGGTAGGAATAAATACATATGCCTTTTCATTATTAAACTGAGTATTAGGCAAAAAAAAGGCATCGTAAACCTTATATGCAAATACTCCTCCTACGACAATTCCTGCCAAAACAATAATTAATAAAATTTTCTTAATATACATTAGCTATTTATCTTTTGATATAAAATTTCATCTTTATATACTCCATTAGAGTAAATCCAGTCTTTCTTTACGCCGACTTCTTTAAATCCGTTTTTCTTAAACAAATGTATACTAGCAGCATTATCTAACATAACATTAGCATACAATTGCCTTAAATCTAAACTATTAAACGCATAATTACACAATAAAGACAAAGCCTCTGCTCCTATTCCCTTATTTCTGTTTTTATCTTTCAATACAATTATTCCAACTCCAGCTCTACGATTTTTAGGGTCAAAATCAAACAAATCTATTAAGCCTATTACTTGTTTATCTTTATTACATATAGACAAACGTAACTGCTTTACTTCATAAATGTCTCTATGTGCATTTTCTAAATAAAATTTTAAAACATGCTTAGCATATGGTGTAGTTGTACCACTAATTTCCCAAATAGCTGTGTTATTCTCTAGCTCATATAGAAATTCTATATCCTCTGGCTCTAAAGCTCTCAAATAAATATGTTCGCCTTCTAAGCTTAACATTCTATTTCTCCTTTAAAAACAAACTTTGCAGGACCTGTTAAAAATACATTAGTATAGCCTTTAGCATCAGAATCGAATTTTACTTGTAATGCTCCTCCTAAAGTATTAATACCAATTTCTTTAGCTACAGTTTTTCCTGTTTTATGCATTGCTATTGCTACAGCTGTAACTCCAGTACCACAAGACAAAGTCTCGCCCTCTACACCTCGTTCATAGGTACGAACATCAAATGTGTCTTTATTAGGTTGCGCAACAAAATTAATATTACTTCCTTCTTGTCCGTATAAACCATAGCGCAACTTCTCTCCCTCTTTATCTACTTTTAAAGCTTTTAAATCTTCTACCATTTGCACATGGTGTGGTGAGCCCGTATCTAAAAAGCAATATTGTGGTTTTTCTTTTATATCGGCTACATCTTGCATTTGAAGACTCACGATATCATCTTGTATAGATGCATAATGCAGCCCATCTACCGCTACAAATGTTGTGTCTTCTTTAAAAACATTTAAATATTTAGCAAAAGCAACCAAACATCTTCCTCCATTACCACACATTGTACTTTCATTACCATCAGAATTATAGTAAACCATTTTAAAATCTACTTCTGCATCATTCTCCAACAAAATAAGTCCATCAGCACCAATTCCAAACTTTCTATCACATAAAAATGCAACTAGTTTTGTATCCTCTTTAGGAAAGAAATTAGAACGATTATCTATCATTACAAAATCGTTACCTGTACCTTGATATTTATAAAATGTAATTTGCATAATAAGTAATTAAACTACAAAGATATCATTTTATTAAGGGAATATTAGCAGTTAAAAAGACGTTAAACCTAATTTATTTTTCAGAAAAAAAATTAATTTTACTATCAGAATCTTAAAACACATATTTATGAAGAAGATAGCTAGTTTACTATTGGCAGCCATTTTTGCAGGAGCTATAACGCTAGGAGCGTATAAACTATTTTTTGAACAAACAAATTATACCGTTGTTACAGAAAACAAAAAAGACAACGTATTTAACACAAACTATACTCCCACTTCTGCCAAAGGTGCTGGAATAAACGAAGTTGATTTTACAGTTGTTGCTCAAAATACTGTAAATGCAGTTGTGCACGTAAAAAATGTAACCATTAGCAAAGCCCCCACCTCTTTTATGGAGTTCTTTTATGGGCATGGAGCAAGCCAACAACCACAAATTGGTACCGGATCAGGAGTTATTATTTCCCCAGACGGACATATTGTAACTAATAATCATGTAATAGATAATGCTACACAGTTACAAGTTACCTTAAACAATAACAAAACCTATGATGCAGTACTTATAGGTACTGATAAAAAATCTGACATTGCACTATTAAAGATAGATGCTAAACAAAAACTACCTTACTTAGCTTTTGGAGACTCTAATGATACAAAAATTGGAGAGTGGGTTTTAGCTGTGGGTAATCCTTTTAATTTAACTTCTACTGTTACCGCTGGTATAGTAAGTGCCAAAGCTAGAGATTTAGGGAGTAATCAATCTTTTATACAAACAGATGCTGCTGTAAATCCTGGAAATAGCGGTGGTGCTTTAGTAAATACAAATGGAGATCTTATTGGTATTAATACTGCTATAACATCGCAAACAGGTTCTTATGTTGGATACTCATTTGCTGTACCAAGTAATATTGCTAAAAAAATAGTAGAAGATATTATTGAGTATGGTAATGTACAAAATGGAATTTTAGGGATTAATATAGTACCTATAAATAGCCCTTATGCTATAGAAAAAGGTATTGATGAAATTGATGGTGTATATATAGAAGGTGTAGAAAATGATTCTGGTGCTCACGATGCTGGTTTACAGTCTGGAGATATTATAAAAAAAGTAGACCAAGTAGAAATTCATAAACATGCAGATTTAACAGGTTATATTTCCACCAAAAGACCAGGGGACGAAGTACAAGTGACTATAAGTAGAGATGATGAACTAATAACTAAAGCTGTTATTATTAAAAAAAGACAAACCGCTGTCTTACCTGCAACTACAGGTATGGGATTAACAATTAAAAACTTAACTGATAAGGACAAAAAGAAATACAAAACAGATAAAGGAGTTAAAATTACTGGTGTTCCAGAAACATATCGTAATTATGGTTTATGGGGGAAAGTTTTATACTCTGTAAACGGAGAAGAGATAAATGACATACAAGATGCCAGAGACCTTTTTGGTGCTATTTCTAGATACGGAAGAACTAGTATTACTCTTATAAATGAAAAAGGAGAAAGAGAACGACTTATTTTTCAACAATAATAAAATAATATTTCTATTATAAAAATGCTCCTGTATGGAGCATTTTTTATTTAACAGATATAATTATATATCAATAATTTAGTGGTCATAATCTAAAAATCTTCTAAATTCGTACTTATCTTATTATTAATATTTTTTTCTATTTTAATAATATTGAATTACTTTAGTCCACTCTTAATTTATATTAAATAATAATAACACATTTATGAAAGGTTATAAATTGCTATTCGTAGTAGTAGCACTACTTACATACAACATACAATTTGCACAAGAAGCACCGTCTTCTGAAGAAGAATTGTCTTTAGATAAAGGATCAATTAGTAGTCAGTTTGATTTTATTGCTAAAAAATCTGGAAATTATAGAGCTGCTGGCGTTAGGTATGAAGTTGTAAAAATTACAAACCTTAATAAAATTAAGCAAAACATTCTAGATACGCTTAGCGTTACCAGAAAAAAAACAACAGAATTAAAAGCTACAATAGCGGGTCATGAATCTACTATTAGTTCTTTAAATTCTAAATTAACAGAAACCACAAACAATTTATCTTCTGTTACTGAAGAAAAAGACAGCATGTCTCTATTTGGTCTTTTAGTTTCTAAAGGAACCTACAATGTTATATTATGGACTATAATAGGTAGTCTTTTATTATTATTACTATTCTTTATCTATAAATTTAGAAACAGTAATATTTTAACACAAGAAGCTAAATCTAATCTATCTGAACTAGAGGTAGAATATGAAGATCACCGAAGAAGAGCTTTAGAAAGAGAACAAAAAATAAGCAGACAACTGCAAGACGAGATAAATAAACACAAAAAGTCTAAATAATTAAAGAGCTCCATTTTAGGGGCTTTTTTAATTTATACTCAACTAGTATTCTTTTAGAGGCAATAATACAGAAAATGTATCTTTGCTGCTATATAAATAGACAAACAATATGCGTGTAGATATTATCACGGTATTACCAGAATTATTAAAAAGCCCATTTGAAGCTTCAATCTTAAAAAGAGCCATTGATAAAGGACTTGTAGAAATTCATTTTCATAATTTAAGAGATTATACAGATAAAAGCTATAACCAAATAGATGATTATCAATTTGGAGGCGGAGCTGGTATGGTTATGATGATTGAACCTATTGATAAATGTATTTCTTCTTTAAAAGAACAAAGAGATTACGATGATATTATATATATGACTCCGGATGGAGAAACATTAAATCAAAAAATAGCTAACAGCTTATCATTACAAGAAAATATAATAATTCTTTGCGGCCATTATAAAGGAGTAGATCAACGTGTTAGAGATTTATTTATTACTAAAGAAATATCTATTGGTGATTATGTTTTATCTGGAGGTGAGTTAGGTGCTGCAGTTTTATGTGATGCAGTAATTCGTTTAATCCCAGGAGTTTTAAATAACGAAACATCTGCTTTAACAGATACTTTTCAGGATAATCTTTTAGCACCACCTGTTTATACAAGACCTGCTGATTATAAAGGACATAAAGTTCCTGAAATTTTATTGAGTGGTAATTTTCCCAAAATTGAAGAATGGAGAGAAAACGAAGCGCACAAAAGAACAGAGAAATTAAGACCCGATTTGCTAAAATAGCATCGGATAAATTTATAATATCTTATTTCTATATACTATTTGGGCAGCTATTATAAGGATAAAACCAAAAAAATAATAAAAACACATTGTCCTTTCTGATTTAAATATTATTTTTGCAGCCAAATTGAATTAACCTCTGACGATAATCGTGAATGTTGATTTAATAAAACTATAAAAAATATTAAAAATGGAATCATTAATTAAATTTGTTCAAGACGAATTTGTTCCTAAAAAAGATTTTCCAAAATTTTCTGCTGGTGATACAATTACTGTATACTATGAAATTAAGGAAGGTGAAAAAACACGTACTCAGTTTTTTAGAGGTGTTGTAATACAAAGAAAAGGTAGTGGTACTACAGAAACTTTTACTATTCGTAAAATGTCAGGTACTGTTGGTGTAGAACGTATATTTCCTGTAAATATGCCTGCTCTACAAAAAATTGAAATAAACAAAAAAGGTAAAGTACGTAGAGCTCGTATTTACTACTTCAGAGGTCTTACTGGTAAAAAAGCAAGAATTAAAGAAGTACGTTCTCGTTCTTAAAACTAAATATTTTTATATTATAAAACGTCTGCTATATAGCAGACGTTTTTGTTTATGAACAATTGTTAATATCCATAGTTAATATTGTGTTGATTATTAGTTAGTTATAATTTTTTAAAATAACATAATATTATTTATCTTTATGTGTGGTTAATATTAAAATTGCATTAGCAATACTAATTACTAATCACTATAAAGTTAACGTTCTTTATATTGTTGTGTACCTTTAAGTAATAAATAATTTAGCAAATAGGTTAATTAATACAAAAAGGGAGTCTATAAATTATAAAAGATTCTATCTATTATAATTTTAAGAAGTATTTCATTATAATTAAGACGATATAAAATATTGTAAATTATAGTGGAAAATGTAAACAATGAAAAAGAAATCCTAGTTACTTAGGTAAACAGATTTTAAACGTTGAAATAGCAGCGCAAAAGCAATCAATGGTTGCCATTCTATTTTTAATTAAATAGTGCTAAGAATTTGCAAAACTATTTCTAAAAGCCATATCAAAACACAAGGTGTAATGATATGGCTTTTGCTTTTTATAAAAAGTTTAAAAATTTCACATATTCGCACTAGGAAGAGTTAAAGATTACAAATTTTCCAACATTAACAATAACTTAATATTGTATCTTTGCCCCGCTTAAATAAATTTACGTAAAACAATGCCTAAAATAATTTACACTAAGACCGATGAAGCTCCAGCTTTAGCTACAGAATCGTTCTTACCTATTGTTAAAGCCTTTACTAAAACTTCTGATATTACCATAGAAACTAAAGATATTTCTTTGGCAGGAAGAATTATCTCTGTTTTTCCTGATTTTTTAGAGGAGTCTCAACAGATTTCAGACGATTTGGCATTTCTAGGAGATTTAGCTAAAAGTCCAGATGCTAATATTATTAAACTTCCAAACATTAGTGCTTCAATTCCTCAATTAAAAGAAGCTATAGAAGAACTACAAAGTAAAGGATATAAGCTACCTAACTATCCAGATGAACCAAAAGATGCTACTGAAAAGGATATAAAATCTAGGTACGATAAAATTAAAGGTAGTGCTGTAAATCCAGTATTACGTGAAGGAAACTCTGATCGTAGAGCTCCAAAAGCAATAAAAAATTACGCAAAAAAGAACCCGCATTCAATGGGAGCTTGGAGTGCAGAATCAAAATCTCATGTGGCTACAATGAGTGCAGGAGATTTTAAATCTAACGAAAAATCTTTAACCATAGCAAAAGCTACAAATGTTACTATCCAATTAGTAAAAGAAGATGGTTCGTCTACCTTATTAAAAGAAAATTTAGGATTATTAGCTGGTGAAATTATAGATGCTACTGTACTAAGCAAAAAAGCATTACTTTCTTTCTTAGACGAGCAAATTAAGGATGCTAAAGAGCAAGATGTATTATTATCTTTACACATGAAAGCTACAATGATGAAGGTTTCTGACCCTATCATCTTTGGACATGTTGTAAGAACATATTTTACAGAAGTTTTTGCTAAGCATAAAGTTACTTTTAATGAAATTGGAGTAAATCCGAACAATGGTTTAGAAAGCCTTTTAAATAAAGTTGAAGAATTACCAAAAGCTAAGGCTAACGAAATTTTAGGAGATATTAAAGCTGCTATTGACAAAGGTCCTTCTTTAGCCATGGTAAATTCTGATAAAGGAGTTACAAATTTACATGTTCCTAGTGATGTTATTGTAGATGCTTCAATGCCAGCAATGATTCGTAATTCTGGACAAATGTGGAATGCAGAAGGTAAATCTCAAGATACTAAAGCAATAATTCCTGATAGTAGTTACGCAGGTATATACCAAGCTACTATTGATTTTTGTAAAGAAAATGGAGCTTTTGACCCTACAAAAATGGGTACAGTTCCTAATGTTGGGCTTATGGCTCAAAAGGCAGAAGAATATGGTTCTCACGATAAAACTTTTGAAATATCAGCAAATGGCACTGTACAAGTTGTAGATACTTCTGGTACTGTTTTAATAGAACACGCTGTTGAAGATGGAGATATTTGGAGAATGTGCCAAGTAAAAGATGCTCCCGTGCAAGATTTGATTAAGCTAGCTGTATCTAGAGCAAGAGCAACAAAGACACCTACTATTTTTTGGTTAAACAAAGACAGAGCTCATGATGCTGAACTAATAAAAAAGGTAAACACTTACCTTCCTAACCATGATACTTCTGGTTTAGACATACAAATATTAGCACCAATTGAAGCAACTCTATTCACTTTAGATAGACTAAAAAAAGGAGAAGATACCATTTCCGTGTCTGGTAATGTATTAAGAGATTATTTAACAGATTTATTTCCAATATTAGAAGTTGGTACTAGTGCCAAAATGTTATCTATTGTTCCTTTAATGAACGGTGGTGGTTTATTTGAAACTGGTGCTGGTGGTTCTGCTCCTAAACACGTAGACCAATTTTTAGAAGAAGGTCACTTACGTTGGGATTCTTTAGGTGAATTTTTAGCCTTGGGTGTATCATTAGAACATTATGGAGAAAAGAATAATAATGCGAAAGCATTAGTTTTAGCTGAGGCTTTAGATGATGCAACTGAAAAATTCTTAGATAATGATAGATCACCGTCTAGAAAAGTAGGAGAACCAGATAACAGAGCTAGTCATTTCTATTTATCCTTATACTGGGCAGAAGCTTTAGCAAAGCAAGAGAAAAATAATGAGCTTAAAACTATATTTACAAATATATACAAGGCGTTATCGGAAAAAGAAGCTGCTATTATTACAGAATTAAATGCTGCACAAGGTAATGCACAAAATATAGAAGGATACTACAAAGCTAATACTGAACTTATGGCTAAAGCCATGAGACCTAGTATTACTTTTAATACTATTTTAGAAACTATATAAGGTAGATATTTTATAATATACAAGCCATCACTTATTTTGTGATGGCTTTTTTATTTTAATATGCTGTTAAGTTTTATAGGTTAGTTTCAATTATGGCTACATTTACAAAAAAATTGCTTTTAATGAGAACACATTTCTTGCATATTATTTTATTGCTATTATTATTTAGCACACAAATTAATGCTCAAAAAAAATACACTTTAAGTGGTGTTATTACAGAAGAATCTAGTAATGAAACACTAATTGGAGTAACTGTTATTATCCCTAATTTAAATATTGGTGTTACTACAAATGAGTATGGATTTTATTCTATAACACTTCCAGACGGTTCATACCAAATTTTGGTTAGCTATATTGGTTATAAAGATGTAACTAAAAACGTTGAATTAAATCAAAATATAAAATTCAATATAAAATTAACAGAACAGGCAGAACAATTACAAGAAATTGTAGTTACAGAAGATGTAGGGAAATTAAATATTAGGAAACCTCAAATGAGCGTTAATGCCTTATCCGCAAGCTCAATAAAAAAAATACCTGCTGTACTAGGCGAAGCAGATATTATAAAGTCTATTGTATTATTACCAGGAGTTACAAGTGCTGGTGAAGGTGCTTCTGGTTTTAATGTTAGAGGTGGATCTGTAGATCAAAACTTAATATTACTAGATGAAGCAACTATTTTTAATTCCTCTCACCTATTCGGTTTTTTTTCCGTGTTTAATCCAGATGCAATAAAAGATATAAAATTATATAAAGGAGGGATACCTGCTAGGTATGGCGGTCGGCTATCTTCTGTTTTAGACATTTATCAAAAAGAAGGGAATAGCAAAAACTTTAAAGCTAACGGAGGTATTGGTTTTGTTGCTAGTAGGTTACTTTTAGAAGGTCCTATAAAAAAAAATAAAGGAGCTTTTTTATTTGGTGGTAGAAGTTCTTATGCTCACTTATTGCTTCCTCTTTTTAATAATGATAACAAGGCTTATTTTTATGATTTAAATACTAAATTAAATTATCGTATTAATGATAATAACAATCTTTATTTATCAGGGTATTTTGGTAGAGATGTATTTAGTATTTCAGATATTTTTGTAAATACTTATGGTAATTCTGTTGTAAATTTAAGATGGAATCATTTGTTTTCTGATAAATTATTTAGCAACCTATCGTTAATTTATTCTGATTATTTCTATGGTTTAGAATTAGATTTTGTTGGGTTTAAATGGAATTCTGGTATTCAAAACTTTAACCTTAAATATGATTTTAAAAATTATATTTCTGATAAGTTTCAACTAAATTATGGCTTAAGTAACACTTATTATAGGTTTAATCCTGGTGAAATAGAACCTAATAGTGATGAGTCTGGCATACTTTCAGATAAGCTTATCAACAAATATGCTAATGAATTTGCAGCATATATAGATGCTGAGCATCAAATTTCTGATAAGCTTACGCTACAATATGGTTTGCGGTGGAGTTCATTTATTAGATTAGGTCAAGACGAATTAAATAGGTATCATGATAATGTTCCTGTCCTTTTTAACGAACAATTTCAAATTTACGAAGAAGCAAATCCTATAGAAACCGAAAATTTTAAAAGGAGTGACCAACTAGCCAATTTTAATAATTTTGAACCTAGACTTGCTTTATCCTATGTTTTAAATGAAAAAAGCTCTTTAAAAGCAAGTTATAATCATATGGCACAGTACCTACATTTACTATCTAATACTAGCTCCCCTACACCATTAGATGTATGGACTCCTAGTGGCAGATATATAAAGCCACAAATATTAGATCAATATGCAATTGGGTATTTTAAAAACTTTAAAAACAACACTTATTCTATAGAAACTGAAGCTTATTACAAAAACATTAATAATAGAATAGATTATATAGATGGAGCAAATTTAATTGCCAATGATGCTATAGAGCAAGTTATTTTAAATGGAGAAGCTAGGGCTTTTGGTTTTGAATTTTTAATACGAAAAAATGAAGGTAATCTTAAAGGATGGTTATCCTATACATTATCTAAATCTGAACAAAGAACATTAGGCAGAAATAGTAATGAGCCCGGAATTAATCAAGGAAAGTGGTATAAAACTCCATACGACAAAACTCATGATGTATCATTAAACCTAAGCTATGATATTAACCCAAAATGGAGTATAAATAGTAATTTTGTGTATCAAACAGGGCAGCCAACAAACTATCCAATTGGTCAATTTCAACTTAAAAATTTATCTATTCCAATTTATGGAGACCGTAATGTAGAAAGACTGCCTTCTTATCATAGAGTAGATATTTCTGCAACACTTAGTCCTAAAAAAAATAAAAACAGAAAATGGAAAAATGAATGGATATTTAGTATATACAACCTATACAATAGAAAAAACGCTGCTTCTATAAATTTTGGACAAAATGTGGATACACGAAATAATGAAGCCATTAGAACATCTATTTTTGGGGTAATTCCTTCTATAACCTATAATTTTAAACTATAGAAAATGAAAAAAAGAATATTATTATTTATTTTTTCTATACTATTCATTAGTTGCGAAGATGTAATAGATATAGACCTTCCAACGGCAGAACCTAGATTAGTGATTGATGCTAATTTTAATATTTTCCTAAATCAGCCATCGCTTAATCTTAATAATTTTATTAGACTTACACTCACTGGTTCTTTTTTTGATGAAAATGTTCCTGTTGTAAATAATGCTACAGTTTTCATTATTGATAAAGACGATAATATTACTTTTAATTTTTCTGAATTAAATGAATCTGGAATCTATGTTCCAGAAACAGATATTGTACCCGAAATTGACGCTATTTATGAGTTAAACGTTGTATATAAGGGTGAAACGTATAGAGCAACTGCTAATTTTATACCTACAGTACCCATAGATTCTGTTGTAAAAGGAGATACTAAATTATTTAATGGTGATGAAACAGAAGTAGTTGTATCCTTTACTGATAATGCTACAAGAGACGATTATTATTTGTTTGATTTAGATTTTGGATTGTTTTTAACTACAGAAGATGAATTTTATAATGGAGAAACATTTGTTTTTTCTTATTTCTATGACAATGTTATTGAAGGTCAGGATATTGATATAAACATTAGTGGAGTAGATAAACAATTCTATAATTATTTAACACTTATTATTGAGCAGAATGGACAAAATGGTGGTGGTCCTTTTCAAACAACTCCTGCCACTGTAAGGGGGAATATCGTAAATATTACCAACCCAGATAATTATCCTTTAGGATACTTTAGTATTTCTGAAGCCAACAATTTTAATTTTACCCTAGAGTAATTTTAATACAAAATATTAAAAGCTTATTGCGTAACTAATTGTTCCATAAGCATGTGAAGTAGCTAACAACGTTTCTTTAGAATTGTAATTATAAACTAATTTAAAAGTGTTTCTTTTTACCTTTACAACACCTCCTATTTCTAATTTTAATAAATGATTTTCTATTGGTGTTGTAAACAAAACTTCATCTTTAAATAAGCTACCATGTATTAATGCATTATGGGCAACATATCTATAAGCTACACCTACAAAACCATAAAATTCATTTTTATTATTTATAGCTATTACTCCATTTCTAGATGTTCTTTTAAAACCATTGAACCTTCCAAAAACATAACGAATATCATTATCTAAAAAAATATCCTTTGTTCCTAAACTAGTAGCTATTTTATAATCTAAAGCATTTGATTGGTTTAATTTCCAATTAAATATATGAGCTGCTTTTATATTAAATAAAATTTTAAAAGCTATTTCTTCTGTCCATGGAGGAGAACTATTTATACCAAATAAATTATGATACCATGTTTGTAAATCTCCCGATAATGACTCTTTTCCTGTAACACCAATTTCTGAAGCTACTATAAATGCCGATTTATCATTAATAGTTGTTAATTCATATTTACCATAAGTCCAACCTGCGTAGGGTCTATCAAAATCATTAACATTGGTCGATGAAATATTCTTGGGAGTATATATTTCATTTCCTAGTGTTAAAGCATACTGTAGCTTATCTGCCTTATTTTTAGAAAAAAAATTGTTTTCTATAACTTTCTTATAGGTAATATAAACCCCACTTGTATAATACTGGTCTCTATTTACAAATTTATCATTACTTACAGAAAGTTCTAATTGTTGGTTATATTCCTGACCATAAATCAAATTGGTAATAATAACTATTACACCAAATAAAAAGTATTTTTTAAAAAAGTAAAAAAAATGGTTCGGCAACAAATTCATAAATAGCTAATTCATTTTTAAGTCGTTAAAACTTTATATACCTTCCATTCATATTATAGTAAAAGCTCTTATACTCAAAAAAACACTTAACATTACCATAATCTATTTTCTGTATTAAAAGAATAAACAATTTATAATATGGAGTAATTCATAAGAATATACATAACTTCCTTTTTTCTTTTATAGTATATAAACTCACTTACTATTTAACCCAACCATCCTTCTCTATCTAAACTTCTATATTGTATAGCTTCTGCAATATGCGTTCCGTTAATTTCTTCGGTATTTTCTAAATCGCAAATCGTACGGGCAACTTTTAAAATACGGTCATAGGCACGAGCAGAAAGATTTAAGCGTTCCATTGCATTCTTTAATAATTCCTTAGAAGCATTATCTAATTTACAATACTCTCTAATTTGCTTGGTATTCATTTGCGCATTGTAATGTACATTTTCTAATGCTGCAAATCGTTGCGTTTGTACTTCTCTAGCTTTGGTTACTCTTTCTCGTATAGCCACACTACTTTCTCCTTTTCGGTCTTCCGATAGTTTATCAAAAGGAACGGGAGTTACCTCTATATGAATATCTATACGATCTAATAAAGGTCCTGATATTTTTCCCATATAACGTTGCATCTCAGCGGGAGAAGAAGTTACAGGAGCATCGGGGTCATTAAAATAACCACCAGGACTGGGATTCATACTAGCAACTAACATAAAACTACTAGGATAGGTAACTGTAAAACGAGCTCTAGATATTGTAACTTCCCTATCTTCTAATGGCTGACGCATTACTTCTAATACACCTCGCTTAAATTCGGGTAACTCATCTAAAAATAAAACACCATTATGTGATAGTGATATTTCACCTGGTTGCGGATATGCTCCGCCACCCACCAAAGCCACATCTGATATGGTATGATGCGGGCTACGAAAAGGACGTTGATTCATAAGTCCCATATTTTTTACTTTCCCCACTACGCTATGTATTTTTGTAGTTTCTAAAGCTTCGTGCAAGGTCATTGGTGGTAAAATAGAAGGTAATCTTTTTGCTAACATGGTTTTTCCAGAACCTGGTGGTCCTATTAAAATTATATTATGTCCGCCTGCTGCTGCAATTTCCATACATCGTTTTATACTTTCCTGTCCTTTTACATCTGAAAAGTCGAACTCAGGAAATTCCAAACTTTTATAAAATTCTGCTCTAGTATCTATAATTGTTTGTTCAAGAGGCTTTTGCTTATCAAAAAAATCTATTACTTCTAT
>CALHVB010000148.1 GCA_938039345.1 uncultured Sediminicola sp. | reverse complement strand
TAAATCGATATAATCTGGTGTATCTTCTTCATCTGTGTTTACTGGGATAATGCCTGTATTGTCTTCATCGTCATACGCATTATCCAATCCGTCGTTATCATCATCCTCTCCGCTTGGTGCTATATAACCATCGGTAGTTTGTCCTTCTACATTGTCTGGTATACCATCGTTATCGGCATCGATATCTAAATGATTGGGGATGCCATCATTATCGGAATTTATTGGAGTTATTCCTTCTCCTGAACCTGGATACTTTTCATAATGATCATCCAGACCATTTCCGTCTCTATCTATTCCACAAGGACCTTGAAAACCTTCTTCTGTTTGAGCTTCTATATTATCAATAATACCATCATTATCCGAATCTATATCTCTAAAATCAGGATGCTTATCACTATCTGTATCTATTGGCGCTAAACCCTCTCCTGAACCAGGATACTTTTCGTAATGATCGTCTAATCCATTACCATCTTTATCTATTCCACAAGGACCTTGAAAACCTTCTTCTGTTTGTGCTTCTACATTATCTAAAATTCCATCATCATCAGAGTCGATATCTAAATGGTTAGGTATACCATCACCATCACTATCTGATGGATTAGTTAAAGGATTATTATCTCCATCTGCATTAAAATCCTCTTGACTATCAATAATCCCGTCATTATCATCATCTATATCTGCACTATTAGGCACTCCATCTCCATCTGTATCTAGGCTGATAAGAAAATTAAAATCAAAAACCCATTTACGCGGATTTGCATCTGTACCTATCCATCCCCATACCGATAACCCCTCTGCTTTCACATCTGTATCCCACAATGCACCTCCAACACCTACTTGTGCTGCAAAATTAGGTGTAGTAGCATCTGTAAGATCTGGTCGGTGTGTTATATTATACCTACCTTCTTCAAAACATTCTGAACCAGAAGAAACCAAATAACTTTTATTAGGGTCAATTAAGTAATAATCTAGCACTTCAGGTTTTGTTTCAGAGCAACCTTCCCTTTTAAATTGCCCTCCTGATTGTCTCCAAGAATCCCAACTTTTTTTCTCTTTTAAAACTACATAAACGTCTACCTCACAATTCCCCGATCTAGTTTTTCCAGATATTAAAGCTGTACCATTATCATATTCTACAAAAGATAAATTACTATTTTCTGTAGAAGAAAAAATTAAAGGGTTTTCAAATAAAGCAGACTCACCCCACCAAAAGTTGGACATAAAGGTGTCATTTGCATTACATCTGTCAGTATTAAAAACAACATATTCATTAAGCAAAATAGGGTTATTTTGGTTAATAGAATTTATCTCTTTATCAGAAAAAGAATATACAACCGTCAATAAAAAAAGTATTAATATTGGTTTTGTATATAAAGAAATTTTCCTTCTAAAATTTAAAAAAACATTTTTTTCCATAGGTATCAGTAATTTGTTTACTAATTACCATGGCTCTTGTAGGAATTTTTATTGGTAAGAATATGGGACTACTCTATTAAGAATTGCAATATATATTTAAAAAATTAATCTCACGTCTTATTTTATAGATTAAATTTTTAAAAATCTACTAACAACAATTTTACTCGATAAAAAGACAAAGATTATTCATTTTTCTTTTTAAAACTTACGCTATTTTTCATAAGATGGATTACGAAAAATGCAAAAAAAACAATTATTTTTTCATTATCCACATAAGCTATATTTGATAAAGAAAGTTTTAACCTACACATAATTAAAGATTTAAATTTCATTTTTAAAGTCGTATTTTTTTATGTAACCATCCTATTTATTTGCCTTATTTTTGTGCAAATTTTTCACCCATGAGTTTTAAAGAGGAAATTGTAAGAAGAAGAACATTTGGAATTATTTCCCATCCAGATGCAGGAAAAACTACGCTCACAGAAAAACTACTTTTATTCGGTGGAGCAATCCAAGAGGCTGGAGCCGTAAAGAATAATAAAATAAAGAAGTCTGCCACGAGTGATTTTATGGAAATAGAAAGACAACGTGGTATATCTGTTGCTACCTCTGTTTTAGCCTTTATATACAAGGATAAAAAAATTAACATTTTAGACACTCCTGGGCATAAAGATTTTGCTGAAGACACCTTTAGAACTTTAACCGCCGTAGATAGTGTTATAGTTGTTATAGATGTTGCCAAAGGAGTTGAAACGCAAACCGAAAAATTAGTTGAAGTTTGTAGAATGCGAAATATTCCTATTATTGTTTTTATTAACAAATTAGATAGAGAAGGAAAAGATGCTTTTGACTTATTAGATGATGTTGAACAAAAATTAGGTCTTTCTGTAACGCCATTAAGTTTCCCCATAGGGATGGGTTATGATTTTAAAGGAATTTATAATATATATGAGAAAAATATAAACCTTTTTAGTGGTGATAGCAAAAAGAATATTGAAGACACTATAGCTTTTGACGATATTCAGAATCCTGAATTGGATCAAATCATAGGTAACAAAGCAGCGGAAGAACTAAGAGACAATTTAGATTTAGTAAATGGTGTGTATCCTCCTTTTGATAAAAATAAATACCTTGAAGGCAAGCAGCAACCTGTTTTCTTTGGCTCTGCTTTAAATAATTTTGGAGTTAGAGAGCTATTAGATTGCTTTATTGAAATTGCACCTTCTCCGCAACCTAAAATGGCTGAAGAACGAATGGTTGATTCTAATGAAGAAGATTTAACCGGTTTTGTTTTTAAAATACATGCTAACATGGATCCAAAACATAGAGACCGTTTAGCTTTTATAAAAATTGTTTCAGGAACTTTTGAACGAAACAAACCTTATTTACATGTTAGACAAGGAAAAAAATTAAAATTTTCTAGCCCAAATGCTTTTTTTGCAGAAAAGAAAGAAATTGTAGACATATCTTATCCTGGCGATATTGTTGGTTTACATGATACTGGTAATTTTAAAATTGGAGACACTTTAACACAAGGAGAAAAATTAAATTATAAAGGAATACCAAGTTTCTCTCCAGAGCATTTTAGATATATAAACAATGCTGACCCTATGAAAGCCAAACAACTTTATAAAGGGATAGACCAATTAATGGATGAAGGTGTTGCACAATTATTTACATTAGAATTAAACGGGCGTAAAGTTATTGGTACTGTTGGCGCACTACAGTTCGAAGTTATTCAATATCGCTTGGAACATGAATATGGTGCAAAATGTAGTTATGAAAACTTCCCTGTTCACAAAGCCTGCTGGGTAGAACCAGAAGATATTAAAAGTGATGAATTTAAGGAATTCAAAAGAGTAAAACAGAAATTCTTAGCACAAGACAAAAGAGAACAACTTGTTTTTTTAGCGGACTCTCAATTTTCTCTACAAATGACGCAGCAAAAATATCCTTCTGTAAAACTACATTTTACTTCTGAATTTAATTGATCGTTTTTATATAAACAGACAAAAAAAGCCTTGAAACTTAAATTTCAAGGCTTTTATATTATGCTTCTCCTGTTGGCCCAAAATTAAGAGGAATTGGAGGTTGCTCATAATCTTTTATAGCTCCATGCGCCTTCTCAAAACGTTTTACATTATCATTTAAAGCCTTTAAAAACTTTTTAGCATGTTGTGGTGTTAACACTATTCTGCTCTTCACTTTTGCTTTAGGTGCTCCAGGCATCATGCTAATAAAATCTACTACAAATTCTGATACAGAATGATTAATTATTGCTAAGTTAGAATATGTTCCTTCTGCAATTTTTTCATCTAACTCTATATTTATTTGCTTTTGATTTTTATCATCCATCTTTAAAATATTTTTAATAAAAAACCCTCGATAAATATCGAGGGTTTTAATTTATTATTACTTAAAATTTAAGCTCCTCTTTGCGAGCCATAATTTCATCATACTCTTCTTTTGAGCCTACTATGATATTCTCATAATCTCTCATACCTGTACCTGCTGGTATTTTATGACCAACAATTACATTCTCTTTCAAGCCTTCTAAACTATCAACTTTACCTGCTACAGCAGCTTCGTTTAATACTTTAGTTGTTTCTTGGAAAGAAGCAGCAGATATAAATGATTTTGTCTGTAATGAAGCTCTAGTAATACCTTGCAATATTGGTGTTGCTGTTGCTGCTACCGCATCTCTTGCTACAACCAATGATTTATCACCACGTCTTAGTATAGAATTCTCATCTCTTAACTCTCTAGCCGTAATAATTTGTCCAGGTTTTAAGTTTTCAGAATCTTCAGCTTCTACTACAACTTTCTTACCGTATATTTCATCATTCTCATATATAAAATCAGATTTATGCGCTAATTGGTTTTCTAAGAAAATAGTATCACCTGGATCTTGTATTCTTACTTTACGCATCATCTGTCTTACTACAACTTCAAAATGCTTATCATTAATTTTCACCCCTTGTAAACGATATACTTCTTGTACTTCATTTACTAAGTACTGTTGTACTGCTGAAGGGCCTTTAATTGCTAATATATCTTCTGGTGTTATAGAACCATCTGATAGAGGCATACCTGCACGAACGTAATCATTTTCTTGTACTAAGATTTGATTTGAAAGTTTAACTAGGTATTTCTTAACTTCTCCTAATTTAGATTCTATAATAATCTCACGATTACCTCTTTTTATTTTACCAAAAGAAACAACACCATCTATCTCTGAAACTACCGCTGGGTTAGATGGATTACGAGCTTCAAATAATTCGGTAACTCTAGGTAAACCACCTGTAATATCACCTGCTTTAGCAGACTTACGAGGTATTTTTACTAAAATTTTACCTTCTTTAATTTTATCGCCATCATCTACCATAATATGAGAACCTACAGGAAGGTTATAAGAACGTAATACTTCATCATTATTATTCTTAATTAATAATGTTGGTATTAATTTCTTATTCCTAGATTCTGATATTACTTTCTCTTGGAAACCAGTTTGCTCGTCTATCTCTACTTGGTATGTAACACCTTGTTCAATATTCTCATAAGCAATTTTACCTGGGAACTCAGAAACAATAACACCGTTATATGGATCCCACTGACAAATAACTTCTTCTGCTTTTACTTTTGCTCCATTCTTTATGAATAATTGCGAACCGTAAGGAATATTATTTGTACTTAATGTAATACCTGTATTTGCGTCTACAATCTTAATTTCTGATGTTCTAGAGATAACAATATCAGCTGCATTACCATCTGAGTCTTCTCCTTTAACAAGCCTCAAATCTTCTATCTCGGCAACACCATCAAACTTCGCTTGTAATTTATTATCCTCAGAAATGTTACCTGCAATACCACCCACGTGGAAAGTACGTAATGTTAACTGCGTTCCTGGTTCTCCAATAGATTGCGCTGCTACTACACCAACTGCCTCACCTCTTTGAACCATCTTATTTGTAGAAAGGTTTCTACCATAACATTTACCACAAATACCTTTTTTAGCCTCACATGTTAATGCAGAACGTACTTCAACCTTATCTATTGGAGATGCGTTAATTAATTTAACATCTGACTCCATGATTTCCTGACCTGCTCTTAACAATAACTCCTCATTTAAAGGATTGTAAACATCATGTAACGAAACTCTACCTAAGATACGTTCTCCTAAAGATTCTACTATCTCTTCGTTCTTCTTTAATGGCTCTACTAAAATACCTCTTAATGTACCACAATCTTCGATGTTAATAATAACATCCTGAGAAACATCTACCAAACGTCTTGTTAAGTAACCTGCATCTGCCGTTTTTAAGGCGGTATCTGCAAGACCTTTACGAGCACCGTGAGTAGAAATAAAGTATTCTAAGATAGATAAACCTTCTTTAAAGTTAGAAAGAATTGGGTTTTCAATAATCTCTCCACCACCTGCTGTAGATTTTTTAGGCTTAGCCATTAATCCACGCATACCTGTTAACTGACGAATTTGCTCCTTAGAACCCCTTGCACCAGAATCAAGCATCATATACACAGAGTTAAATCCTTGCTGATCTTCACGTATACGTTTCATTGCCAACTCTGTTAACATAGCATTCGTAGAAGTCCACACATCAATTACCTGATTGTATCTTTCATTATTAGTAATAAGCCCCATGTTATAGTTAGCCATAATACCTTCTACCTGCCCATTAGCATCAGCAATCATATCATGCTTTTCTGGCGGTATAATAATATCTCCTAAACTAAAGGACAATCCACCTTTAAAGGCGAATTCATACCCCATAGTCTTAATCTTATCTAAGAAATTAGCTGTTGTAGGCACATCAGTAACACGTAAAATATCACCGATAATATCTCTTAAAGATTTCTTATTTAATACTTGGTTTATATATCCAGCTTGCTCTGGAACCATCATATTAAACAATACTCTACCTACAGTAGTTTCTATAATTTGATAAACTAATTCTCCTTCTTCATTAAAGTTTTTAGCTCTTACTTTAATACCTGCATTTAAATCTACCCTTTCTTCATTGAAAGCTATTACAACTTCTTCCGCAGAATAGAATGTAATCCCTTCTCCGTTAATTTGTAACTCAGGAGTAGACTTACGTTCTTTTGTCATATAGTAAAGACCCAAGACCATATCCTGAGATGGTACCGTTACTGGTGATCCATTTGCAGGGTTTAAGATATTATGAGAAGCTAACATTAATAATTGAGCTTCTAATATAGCTTCTGGTCCTAATGGTAAATGCACCGCCATTTGATCCCCATCGAAATCGGCGTTAAATGCCGTACATACTAATGGGTGTAAACGTATTGCTTTTCCTTCTATTAATTTAGGCTGAAAAGCTTGAATACCTAAACGGTGTAATGTAGGAGCACGGTTTAGTAATACTGGATGTCCTTTTAAAACATTTTCCAAAATATCCCAAACAACTGGCTCTTTCTTATCTATTATTTTCTTAGCAGACTTTACTGTTTTTACAATACCTCTTTCTATTAACTTACGTATAACAAAAGGCTTGTATAATTCAGCAGCCATATCTTTAGGCAGACCACACTCGAATAATTTTAATTCTGGTCCTACAACAATTACAGAACGTGCTGAATAATCTACACGTTTACCTAATAAGTTTTGACGGAAACGACCTTGCTTACCTTTTAACGAATCTGAAAGCGACTTTAATGGTCTGTTAGATTCTGTTTTTACAGCAGATGCTTTACGTGTATTATCAAATAATGAATCTACAGATTCTTGAAGCATACGTTTCTCATTTCTAAGAATTACTTCTGGAGCTTTTATTTCTACCAATCTTTTTAAACGATTGTTTCTAATAATTACCCTTCTGTATAAATCATTTAAATCTGATGTTGCAAAACGCCCACCATCTAAAGGAACTAATGGTCTTAATTCTGGTGGAATAACTGGGATTACTTTCATAATCATCCACTCAGGT
>CALHVB010000147.1 GCA_938039345.1 uncultured Sediminicola sp. | reverse complement strand
CTCTTTTTCGTTTTCGCGTAGGTATTTTTATTTTAAAATAGCCAGGACTTAAAGTATCCATTTTCTTTTCCTTAGCAAGCTGTTGCATATTATGAAACAAAGTCTTTCTAATTTCAACATTCATGGGATTATCCATTCTGCTATTCATAGTCCCTAGTTTGTTTGCGCTGTTTTTAGATTTGAGTTTATTCATTGGTGCCTCAAAATCAAATAAATTAGGTAGCGTAGAACGCTCTTGCGACCACATAATTGTACTTGTAATCAATAATAAATAGAATAATAGTGTTTTCATATTTGTTCTTTTTAAGTAATCGGTTATAAATCAATGTCCTATTACCTACCAAAGTAGACAAAAGACAATCTTTTTGTAAGTAATTACTGTTCAACAAATAGTGTGTTTTGTTCACTTACTACCAATACTAAACCTACTCAAACGATTTGCTTATTACACTTTTGTGTTCTTCCTAACATACTGTATTCTAAAAGTATATAAAAACATCATAATAGAAATTATTAATAAGCCAAAGGCTTCTCTACCCAACTCTACATTTTTTATATCTCCATCATCCAAATCGAAACCTTGAAATTCTGGTGGATACAGGTATATAAAGCCAATAAAAGATACTATTGCTGCTACTAATAAAACTTTAGGCGAAACTTTAGACAGCGTAAATAATACAGACAAAACTGCTGCGGCTCCCCATATTAGTATCCAGATGAAAGAATCTGGATCATTATACTGCAAAACTGCTGAAAGTAAAAACAGTGCTGCAAACAAAAAACCAATAATTTTAAATACAATTTTCATACAATATTAATTTAATATATGTTGTTCTAAAATAGCGCAAACCTCTGTAGGCTCTATATTTTCCTTTTCTATTTTTTCTTTATTATTAGTAATAAAAATAGGGTAGTCTGCTTTATCTTCTGGTATTCTACCATGAGAACCTTTAATAAGATTAGCATCAATAGGTATAATATCTAAAACGGTTCTAAAGCCTAACTTCTTTTTTAATAGCTTCCAAGCTACTTTTAAAAGCACTAGTTTATCTTTAGGATTAGTAAGCATTTCTACCGGATCATAGCCTGGTTTTTTATGTATATCTACCATACGTGCATAATCTGGCGCTTTTTTATCATCTAACCAAAAATAGTAGGTAAACCAAGAATTTGCATCTGCTATTACTACCAAATCTCCACAGCGGTCATGATTTAGCTTAGCATCTACTATTTCATTATCGCTCAATACCTTTTCTACTCCTTCTACACTTTGTAATAATTTCTTTACTTCCGATTTAAGTGCTTTGTCATTTAAATAAATATGAGCAAGCTGATGATCTGCGACCGCAAAAGCCTTACTTGCCCCAGCATCTAGTAATTCTAAACCTCTTTCCGTTCTAATATTTATATATCCTTCTTTTCTTAAAATTCTGTTTAAATGAATGGGATTATTTACATTAGTAATTCCATATTCAGAAAGTAAAATAATATTTGCGTCTTGAGATTCATAATAGCCTACCAATTGCTTTACCACGGTATCTATTTCTTGTAAATCTTTGGCTATAATATCAAAATTAAGTCCGTATCGTTGTAAGTTATAATCTAAATGTGGTAAGTAAATTAAATTTAAAGTTGGGTTGTGCTGTTTATCTGTTTCTATAGCTGCATCTGCAATCCATTGACTAGATTTTATAGAGGTTTTAGGGCCCCAAAAGTTAAATAATGGAAAAGTTCCTAAATTACTTTGCAAGGTATCTCGTAACTCAGCCGGATGCGAATATATATCTGGTATTTTTCTGCCGTCTGCTAAATAATTAGGCCTTGGAGTTACACTATAATCCGTTGTACTATACATATTATACCACCAAAAAAGATTAGCACATGTAAAGTTAGGGTTCTTCTTCTTTAATTTATCCCATAATTTTTCTGCTTGTACTAGTTTATTGGATTGACGCCAAAACTTTACTTCACATTCCTCTTTAAAATACCACCCATTCCCCACAATACCATGCTCAGAAGGATGCTTACCTGTTAGATAAGTAGATTGTGCACTGCAAGTTACCGCTGGTAATACTGATGCTATAGTGGCAGCTTTTCCTTTTTCTAAAAACGATTTTATAAATGGCGTATGCTCACCTATTAACCGTTGTGTTAAGCCCACTACGTTTATAACTACCGTTTTCTGCATGCGTTTACAATCTATTTTTTAACCACTGAATTTCTCTAACAATACCTTGTAACAAATCTGTTTTTAAGGTAGCTGGTAAAACATCCCAGGTATAAGTTTCTATCTCTAAATGTTTAGAAACTTCATTTTCTTTTATATAAGCTATAACCTTTAAAATTTGGTCTTGAGTAGAAAATAATTGATTAAATTTTTCTACAAAAATAGGCACATGAAAATGTGCTCGTAATTCTTTATAATTACCTCGTTCTTCTAATACCGCTGGTAAATCATTATAAGTTTTTACTGTATCCCCAATTTTTTCGGTTACTTGATGTAAATAAGTTGGCTCGTTAAACAAGGCTAATGAATCCCATATTTCTGATTTATTTTCATCATTAAAAATAATTTTAAGTGTTGAACTTACTTGTATTTTTCCTACTTTAATTCCTTCTTTTTTAAATAAGCTTAAAGTATCTACTGGCTCTTCGTAAGCTAAAGAAAAATGACAAACATCGTAACACACAGTAATATATCTGAGTACTAATTGCTCGGCTTTAGCTTTATCTATATTTAGCTCTTTTTGCAAAATTCCTATTGCTACAGGCTTTAAAAAATACGTGAAGAAAAATATTACTTCTTCACTATTTTCTATAAGTCCGTCTGGCTCTGGCTCAATATCTAAATGTAAATATTTACCTGTCTTATTTTCTAAGGCATATAAGTGCAAAATTATTTCTGATAAATTTGCTGCTCCTTTTTTAAAAGCATCATTTATGGCTGCCATAGAACCATGCCAATATTTATAACTAATGGGTGATGTAGATATACCACCTTCCATTCCGTCTGGAATTAAATATGCTAATTGATCAAATAAACGTTTGGTATAAACTACTCTCTCTTCTGTTGTCCAATCTGGTGCATGTACTTGGTCTTTTACTACCTCATTATGGAAGTTACCATAGGGAAATCCATTCATGGTAAATACATAAATTCCGTTTTGGTCTAACCATTTTTTAAATTCAGTAAGATTATCTCCTCTATTTAATTCTTCACTAGCAATATTAGATAATCGTAAACCTAATCCAAATAAGTCTTCACCAGCTACTTCTGATTTAATTTTTGGAACGTATTCTTTTAAAGACTCTATAGTTTCTTGCCAATCTCCACCAGCATGTATATTGGTGCAATAACTTACATGGTGTTTGTTTTTTACAAGCATATTATAATATATTTAATAGAGTTATTGCCGCCCTCATTTTATCATAATCTATAGTATGCACATCGTGCTTTACTCCTATTTCAGATATTAATGTTATGGTTAACTCTCCTCCTAAATGCTCTCTAAACTCTTCTATGCCTCTTAGTAACTCTTCTGTTTTTTCATCATCCTTAAAGGGAATAGCAATTGTAAATCCTATTGCTTTTAATACTTCAATGATACTTCTTAAAGTATCTTTATCTATTAAACCTATTAAATGTGCATAGGTAACATCTAATGCCATACCAATAGCTACAGCTTCTCCATGACGCAGGCTATAATTGGTCATATACTCCAATTTATGTGCTGCCCAATGCCCAAAATCTAAAGGTCTGGAAGAACCACTTTCAAAAGGATCACCGCCTTGTGCTATATGCTGCATATGCATCTCTGCACATTTGTAAATTAGATATTGCATAGGGTCTTCTTCCCTATTTCGTAAGCTTTTAGCATTCTCTTTTATATATCTAAAAAAATCAGCATCTTTTATAAGTGCTACTTTTATGGCTTCAGCTATACCCGAAATCCAATCGCGCTGCTCTAATGTTTTTAAAAAATCGCTATCGTTAATAATTGCATAAGGAGTAGAAAAAGTTCCTAAGAAATTTTTCTTCCCAAAAATATTAACACTGTTTTTCACTCCTACAGCAGCATCATTCTGCGATAATACTGTGGTAGGAATACGAATAAGTTTTACTCCTCTATGCGCTATAGTTGCTGCATAACCTACCATATCTACAATAGCACCACCACCAATAGCAACCACAAAAGAATGCCTACAAATAGCATTAGTATTTATTGCTTCTAAAATTTTAGTGACATTAGCTTCATCATTTTTGCAAGCTTCTCCTCCTGCAATAACTATTTGCTCTGTATAATTAAGGGTCTCTTTATGGGCTTCACTATAATTTTTAATCGCATTAGATAAATTAGGGTGAGCTTCTGCAACACCACTATCTATTACAAATAATACTTTTATAGGTTCGTTATTTTTATATTGATGTACTACATCTTTAAACAAACTGTTATTTATAGCAAACAATTGTTTTGTAAAATACAGTTTGTATTCGTAATTTATTTTAAAAGATTGCGCTATAGTAGGCATTAATTCCATTTAAAAAATATTTTTAGGTAACAGCAAATAATTTAGATAAATACATAGACAGGGGTAATAAAAGTAAAACTAATAAACCATACCACCAATAACTAAAACCAGCAGCTAAAGCAGCATCTAAAACTACAATAGATAGTACTCCTGAAATAACTGCTTTTTTAATATTTTTTGGTGTATTATTAATATATGCTTTCCGTAATGGCTTAAGTATTAAAAACAAGAACAACAATAAAAAAGGAATACTTTGAAATGGTATTACGGCTATTCTTTCAAATTGAAATTTCAACACTAATACTACTACACTTACATAAAACAAACCTGCAAGTACAATATTATTTTTATTATTTCCGTGCACTTCTCCCCTACTAATTAATGTAATTGCAAAAATGTAAACTACCGGAATAATGGCGTACTTTATATCTATTAACATTCCTGCAGCAGTTGTTCCTAATAATAAATTTAGTCCTCTACAGATTCCCATATTTAATGGTCCTAAAAAAGCTATTTTTTTTAAAATAGCATCGTATAGTATAATTGCTCCAGATAATATCATTGCAATATTACCCGATAGGGTACTTACAAAAAAAGCAAAGCTTATTCCAATAAACATTAAAATTGCCCCAAAAAAAGCAGCAGATTTTAACGAAACTATCCCACTAGGAATAGGTCTTTCTGGACGTTCTAATTGGTCTAACTTATAATCAAATACATCATTTAAAACTACACCTCCGGCGTATAAAAAAACTGATGATAGTACTAAAAATGTATTGGTAATCCACGAAGATTCTAAAACAATACCGACTATACCTATACCTGCAAAAATATCTGCCATTGCTGTTGGCAAATTAGCAGGACGCATTAATCGTAAATACCCGTTAGAAACTATACTCATTTATATTACGTCTGTATCTATTTTAGGTTTTTGCCCTCTTAAGACACTGTTATCATTAAATAAATCGGTCTGGTTTATTCCCTTAGCATTTAACCAATCGGATTCTTTCATTTTTCCATTTTTACCAAAAACGTCTAAAGCATTTTGATAACATGTTTTTACTACATGCTCCTTAGCTATACCACGTTGTAACATTAAAGCTGCTGTTTTTGGCACTGCTAATGGATCACTAACTCCCCAATCGGCAGAGCTATCTACAATAATATTAGTACTACCATATTGTTTAACCACTTCTACCATACGTTCATTACCCATTTTTGTTTTAGGGTAAATAGTAAACGCCGCAATAAAACCTCTATCTAAGACCTCTTTTACCGTTTCTTCGTTGTTGTGATCTATTATAACATTTGCAGGATCTAAGCCATGTTCTAAGCACACTTCCATACTCTTAATAGTTCCTGCTTTTTTATCTCTGTGCGGTGTATGTACTTGTACAACCATATCTAACTCCTTAGCCATCTCTAGCTGAAGTCTAAAATATTTATCTTCTGCGGCTGTTTGATCATCATAACCTATTTCACCAATAGCAACTACATTTTCTTTATGCAGGTACAAAGGCAATAATTCTATTACTTGCTCTGCTAATGCTTCGTTATTTGCTTCTTTAGAATTTAAACCTATTGTGCAATAGTGTTTTATTCCAAACTGACTTGCTCTAAATGGTTCCCAACCAACTAAACTACTGTAATAATCCTGAAAAGAACCTACTTGCGTTCTTGGTTGCCCTAACCAAAAAGAAGGCTCTATTAATGCAACAACTCCGGCAGCTGCCATTGCCTCATAATCATCGGTAGTTCTAGACGTCATGTGTACATGAGGGTCTATAAACATCATTTTTTCTTCCATATCTATTCTTTTAGAGTTTCCCAACTCAATTCTTTATTTTTTATTAATTGTAATAATTTGGGGTAATTACTTAATAATTCTTTTGCCTCTTTATTATCAGAATAAAAACAACAAAGTGATGCCGATTTTTTAACTAAAACACTTTCGTTATTAAATAACCTACTCATATCTTTTAACAGGCCTTGATCTAAAAACTTAGTAACTGGTCTCCAAAAATAAGGATCTACATTTCTTCCTGCTGCCCAACGTTCATGCGCATAATCAGATATAATTCTTGCTAATTCTTTATTTGCTTTAATAGCTACATCGTTTATTTTACTTAAATCTCGTTCTAAAAAGGCAGCTTTCAAATACATCTGATTCCATTCCTCATCACTAAAATATAATCCTGGATATGGATTTTTTAATGTTATCGCATCAAAAACCGAAACGATATTGGTACGTAGTGCATCTACAGCTGTACTCTTATAATTTTCTGGATTTGGTAATAAAACTAAAAATTTTAAAAATGTTTCTAGCTCCGCTTTATCTGCTACCTGAATAATATTAGCCACTTTGGGTTCAAAAAAACTATCGTCAGCCTCTAAAACAGCTACCAATAGATATATTCTCGCTATTTCTAGTAACGTAGCATCTTTTTCTCTTAAATACTTTTGTACATCAGATACCGCATCTAACAATTCTGAAGCTTCTTTTTCTTTAACTTTAGATGCTAATAAACTATAGGTAAGGTATAAATCTTTAGTAGATTTATTTTCTATAATTAATGCTACT
The DNA here is from genome assembly GCA_938039345.1 of uncultured Sediminicola sp. Next base: position 6,607 of record CALHVB010000147.1, on the reverse strand, counting down.
TTTTCTTGTAACCATTTTTTATGCTCAGCAGTAAATTTACCTAATATTATATCTAATAATTGTTCCGCTACATTTTTCAATTGATTTTTCATTTAGCTATAATATTTTCACTTTGTAATACCATAGGTTTAACTGCCGATAAAAATAAAACAAATCCTTAAGATTAATTATATTATATAACTATAAAGTCATTAATTTATTATTTATAATTTTACATGTAAAATTAATCTTATGCTTGGTTTAAAATTACCAACCGACCCACGATGGGTAAATATTGTAGAAAAGAACATTGATGAAATACTTAGTGATCATGCCTATTGTGAGCAAAAAGCTGCTAGCACTGCAATTTCGCTTATTATTTCATTTCCAGAATATACCGATTTGGTAAAAGAAATGATTGCTTTATCTAGAGAAGAAATGGGTCATTTTAAAATGGTACACGATAAAATTATTGCTCGTGGACAAACTTTAGCCAGAGATCGCAAAGATGAATATGTAATAGCGCTACTTAAGTTTTTTCCAAAAGGCGGAAGCAGAACTACACAATTAGTACATCGTCTTTTATATGCTGCACTTATTGAAGCTCGTAGTTGCGAACGTTTTAGATTATTATCTGAAGAGTTAGAAGATAAAGAATTAGCCGATTTTTATCATAAGTTAATGGTAAGTGAAGCTGGGCATTACACCATGTTTTTATCTTTTGCCAGACAATATGGAGATCGCATAGAAGTTGATAAAAAGTGGGATGATTTATTAGAATACGAAGCAAGTATTATGAAAAACTTAGGAACTAACGAAAGTATTCATGGCTAAAAAAACAAAAAGGTAGCAATTTAAAATTGCTACCTTTTTAATATTTTAATGTTCTAAGGTTAGTTTAAAACATTACTTGTGTATTTTTTATTTGTACACAGACTCTTTTTTAAAGTGTATCGCTAATAAATAATATACTACAGCTCTATACTTATTTCTTTCAGATTTACCATATTTTTCTATAACAGCATTAATACCCTCTGTTAAAGCCGGACTATCTGCTAATCCTAATTTCTTAATTAAGAAATTATTTTTAACTGTGTCTAATTCTTTTTGATCAGAACCAGATACTGTTGAAGCATCCTTATTGTAAATAGATGGACCACATCCTATAGTAACTTTAGTTAGTAAATCCATATCTGGAGTTACTCCTATTTTAGTTTTTAAATCTGAAGCGTACTTTTCTATTAGCTCGTCTCTTTTACTCATCTTAATAAGTGTTATTTTTTAGTTAATGATTAAAAATTAACCGTAAGATATAAAATCAAAATAACTAAGCAAAATTTTATTGTTTAATAATCTAGGAGTTTTTATCTCTAATAGTTTGGGCTCTTCAGAATTATCATAAAAACTATTTAACACAGTTACTAACGATTCCTCATCAGAAGCCTTTAAATACTGCATATTATGCATTTTACATAAATGGCTTACCTCCAAATTATGTGTAGTCTCAAAATAAGTTTCAAAATTATTAGTTTTATCACATCCAGGTAATATTCTAAAAATTCCGCCTCCCGAATTATTAAATAAAATAATTCTAAAATCTTTTCTTATATAATTATTCCACAATGCATTACTATCATATAAAAAACTTAAATCTCCTGTTATAAATATAGTAGGTTCTTTATGGAATATAGCTGCTCCAATAGCCGTAGAGGTACTACCATCTATACCACTAGTTCCCCTATTACAATATACGTTTACAGAAGCATCTAAATTAAATAACTGAGCATACCTAACCGAAGAACTATTGGCTAATTGCAATTGGTTTTTTTGGGGTACACTTTTTAACACATGGCTAAAAGCTAACATATCTGAAAAAGGAATTTCTTCTATATATTCTCTTCGTTTAGTTTCATAGTTTTCTTTTACAAGCGCCCATTTTCTATAATAATCACTTTCTACAACTTTTATATTGTTTAAAAAAGTACTAAAAAAACTGTTTGCATCTGTTTTAAAATGATGTGATAAACAGAAAAATGTATCGTTTGCCTTTTTACTATCTACATGCCAATGGTGCTTTGGCTTGTATGTTCTTAAGAAAGCTTTTATTTTTTTGGACACAATTAACCCTCCAAAAGTAAGTAGTACATCTGGCTGCAGCTCTTTAAAAAGCGTTTCATACTTTTCAGATTTTTCTATTGGTGCTATAATACTATCAATACTCGGAAAAAAATTTGGGTGATGTAAATTAGAAGTAGTTTCTGTAAAAACCAATACAGAATCGTCTTCTGCTAATTCATCTAAAAATTGTTGCTCTACAGTATTAGGTGCGTTTACACCTACTAAAATCATTTTTCTTTTAGCTGTGTTCCAAATAGTTGTAAACTCATTTAAATCTAATTGATTTTCATTACCTTCTTCTTCGTCTGAAACTACAAAAGGAGTTACCGTAGATTTTTCTAAAATAGTATATAAAGGCTCCTCAAAAGGTACATTTATGTGTACTGGTAATTGCTCTTTCTTAGTTATTTTTAGTGCTGTATGTAACTCTGCATCATTATAACTTTGTATTTCTAATTGATTAGGTGATGCTGCATCTATTTCTCTAGAAACATCTAATTTTAAATTTGCTGAATAACCAATATGATTAGCAAAAACGTTTTCTTGTCTTATAGTTTGTCCGTCCCCTATATCAATTTTATAAGAAGGCCTATCTGCAGATATTACTACTAAAGGAATATCACTGTAAAAAGCTTCGGCAATAGCCGGATAATAATTTAACAAAGCACTACCAGAAGTACATACAACAACCACAGGTTCTTTTAATTGTTGTGCTATACCCAAAGCAAAAAAAGCAGCACAGCGCTCATCTACAATACTATAACACTTAAAAAATGAATCTTCGGAAAAACTAATGGTTAAAGGAGCATTTCTAGACCCAGGAGATATTACTATATTTTTTATACCTTTTGCTTTGCAATGGTATACAACAGACTGCGCTGAGGGTATGTTAGAACATTTCATCTAACACAAAAATACAACCTGTGTTTTTGTTTACCCAATTATTTATTTGAATTCACCAGAATTTTACGCATAGTAATACTTTTAGCCACTGTTTCTTCCCATTCTTTCTCTGGTACAGATGCTGCTGTTATACCTCCGCCAACATATATATACGCTTTATTTTCTTTTAATTGCATACACCTAAGGTTTACAAAAAGTGCTGTTTTATTCTTAATTACCTTATATGCTTTATTTTCTTGATTTCTTCTTGTTGCACTTCTATCTTTTTGTTCTTTATAATTTAACTCTCCTAAAAAACCAGTATAATATGCTCTATTGTAATTTTCGTTTTCTATTATAAAATTCTTAGCAGTATTTTTAGGAAGTCCACATACAGCGGGGGTTGGGTGTAATACATTTAAAACTTCTTTAATATGATTGGTTTTTAGCATCCCTTTCACCGATGTTCTTAAATGCCATAAATTGCCCGCTCTAAACGATTCTGCTTCCGAAATTTTTAATTCAGTAACGTTATGCTCTAATGCTTTAACAATATACTGGGTTACCATTTGTTGCTCCTCTAATTCTTTTGCTCCCCAAGTAGGGTTTTCTTCTCCGGTATAGGTTTGAGTCCCTGCTAAAGACATCGTTGTTAATTGCTTGTTTTCTGTCTTTAATAATATTTCTGGAGTTGCTCCCAACCACATCCCTATTTTAGGATGATACCATAAATAACAGAAAGCAGAACTATAGGTTGCTAAAAGGGTATTAAAAAGCGCTACAGGTTTACTATCATAATCTACTTCCTTAATTTTTCTAGATAATACTACTTTTTTAAAATCACCCTTATGGATAGTAGCTATTCCTTTTTTTATAAGATTGATGTGAAATTCTTTACCTTCATCATCAATATCCAGCACCTGTTTTACATCAGTATTATTTAATATTGGTATATTATAATCTACCCTTTCTACTTCATTAGGTTTTAATAACACAACAGGACTATCAGCATCAAAAGGAGCAAAAACAAATCCTGTTTCTGTATAATCTTTTACATGATAAAGTTCTGCATTATGCTGCATTACAGCTACCACCTTATTTTTATATGGTTTTCTGTAAATAACAAACGCATTTTCTTCAGAAATATGAGTTTCTATTTTTTGTAACAGCGAGGCAAGCATATTATTTTTTAGGCAATGAAATCGTTGTGAGTTTACAAAGAGAAATTAAATTATCTGCAACATCTGTGATTCTAATTTCCCATAATTGGGTAGTACGCCCTTTGTGTATAAAAGTAGCTTTTGCATATACTTCTCCTTCGCTAATACTCTTTAAATGGTTTGCAGATACTTCTATACCACGAACATAAAACTCTTGTGCATTCAAAAATATATAGGAAGCAGCACTACCAACACTTTCTGCTAACGCAATAGTTGCTCCACCATGTAAAACACCATCTGGCTGATAAACTTTTTTTGTTACTGGCATTTTTGCCACTAAAAAATCTTCCCCAACATCTATATATTCTATCTCTAATGTTTCCATTAAAGTTCCTTTGCAAGTTTCATTACAAATCTTAAGAATTTTCTCTTTATACTCGTTCATCACAGTTATTTTAGTAAAAATAAACATTCCATCTACAACAAAACCATTTGTTTTAGATTTTAGTATTTCATTAGACTTTTAAATCTATCTGCTTTAAATTTTCTATGCGATTTCGCTTTAAAAAAGCATCAATAGTTTCAAAATGTTCTATCACTCGTTTATCCTTAAACTCAAATACTTTCTGTGATAATCCCTGTAAAAAATCTCTATCGTGAGAAACTAGTATTAAAGTACCATTAAACTCTAACAAAGCTTCTTTTAAAACATCTTTGGATTTTATATCTAAATGATTGGTAGGCTCATCTAAAATTAACACGTTTACTGGTTCTAATAATAGTTTCACCATTGCCAAACGTGTTTTTTCTCCACCAGATAATACACTTACTTTCTTTTCTACATCATCGCCACCAAACATAAAACGTCCTAAGATATTTTTAATTTGCGTTCGCATATCTCCTTTTGCTACCTCATCTACAGTTTGAAAAATAGTTAAATCTGGGTCTAACAAAGATGCTTGGTTCTGAGCAAAATACCCCACTTTAGCATTATGCCCTAAATAACATTCTCCTTCAAAATCTATTTCGCCCATAATAGCTTTAATCATGGTAGATTTACCTTCCCCATTACGCCCTACAAAGGATACTTTTTCGCCACGAGCTATAGACATATTAGCCTCTTTAAAAACTATATGTTCTCCGTAACTTTTAGATAAATCTTTTGCGGTTACTGGGTAATCTCCCGAACGTGGTGCAGGTGGAAAACGTAATTTTAAAGACGAGGTATCTATATCATCTATCTCTATAATTTGTAGCTTTTCTAACATACGCTCTCTAGAAGTAACCTGATTGGTTTTAGAATAGGTTCCTTTAAAACGGTCTATAAAGGCCTGGTTATCTGCTATAAATTTTTGTTGTTCTTGGTATGCTTTTATTTGGTGCGCTCTACGATCTTTTCGTAATTCTAAATAATGAGAATAATTAGCCTTATAATCATAAATACGCCCCATAGTTACTTCTACAGTTCTGTTGGTAATATTATCTATAAAAGCTTTATCGTGAGAAATTACAATAACTGCTTTGGCTTTATTTAATAAAAAATCTTCTAGCCATATTACAGATTCTATATCTACATGGTTTGTAGGCTCGTCTAATAAAATTAAATCGGGCTTTTTTAACAGTAGCTTAGCTAATTCTATACGCATACGCCAACCACCACTAAACTCACTTGTTAACCTAGTAAAATCTGTTCTTTTAAACCCAAGTCCTGCTAAAGCTTTTTCTACTTCTGCTTCATAATTAATTTCTTCTAGCGCATAATAATGTTCTCCTAGCTCTGAAACTTTGGTGATTATTTTCATATAGTCATCAGACTCATAATCAGTTCTTGTTTCTAGCTCTTTATTTAAACGCTCAATTTCATCTCGCATTTCAAAAATATGACTGTAGGCCTTGGAAGCTTCTTCAAAAACGGTACAATCATCTTCTGTTAGTAAATGCTGCGGTAAATATGCAATAACTACATCCTTTGGGTATCTAATCCCTCCTTTATTAGCTTTTTGTACTCCTGCTATAATTTTCATCATAGTAGACTTTCCTGCTCCATTTTTACCCATTAGGGCAATTTTATCATTTTCATTTATAGTAAAAGAAACATCACTAAATAATGTATGTCCACTAAATTCCACTGCAATATTATCTACAGAAATCATAAATCGTTTTTAAAATGCAGTGCAAAACTAAAAAAAGTAACCTAGAAACAAGAGCTATTATCTATTTATAAAAAAAATGTAATTAATTAGAATTAGTTCAGACAAAGGAAACTAACAACACACATATAATGAATACTACTATTTCAACAAAAACACTATTAATTATAGGTTTATTAGCATCTATATTTGTAGGGATTGGCGAGTTTTTATTACATTTTTTGCCCGAAGGGCCCACAGGCGAAATATCTATGTTATACGATGTTCCCTTGGATAGAGCTAGTAAAGGACACTTTTTTGCGGTATATGCAGCTCCTT